>CANJKY010000008.1 GCA_947474875.1 Gemmataceae bacterium | reverse complement strand
GGGCCGGGATGCAGGCGGCCCTTGCCCGCATCCGGGAGGGGACTGCTCGAATGGAGTCCGGGATTGCCGCCCGGCGGGTCGCCGCCGGCGAGGTTGAGCCGCCCCGAGCGGCGGCCGAGTGGTTGAAGCGGGAGATGAACCTCCCGGCGTCGGGTGCGGCCTCGCCTCACGCCGGCGGGCCGTTCGGCTGGTCCTGGTTTCACTTCGTCGTGATGGTCGGCCTCCTCGCTTTTGCGGCCGCGATGATCGGGATGTACTACCGGAAGATGCGGCGGGCCGCCGCTCTCCTTCAGAGTCTCACCGGGACAAGCCCAGGTGCGGTCGGTTCGGCCGTTTCGCCGGCCGTCGCTCCCGCCGCCCCGCCCCCGGCAGTCACGGGCGACCCCCAGCCTGGGCCGGTCGCGCCGGCGACGGGGCGGTGGTCGGGGCGGCTCCGGGTCGCCCGCATCTTTCCGGAGACGCCGGACGTGAAGACGTTCCGGCTGATGAACCCGCTCGGCGGGCCGCTGCCATTTACCTTTCTCCCCGGGCAGTTCCTGACCGTCACGGTCCTGACCGACGGGAAGCCCGTGAGACGAGGCTACACCATCGCCTCCTCGCCGACGCAGCACGACCACGCGGAGATTACTGTCAAGCACGAGCCGGGCGGGGTGGTCTCGGGCTACCTCCACGACCGGGTGAGCGAGGGCGACCTGCTCGACTGCTCCGGCCCCTCGGGGGCCTTCGTCTTCACCGGGCGGGAGTGCAAGTGCGTCCTGCTCATCGGCGGCGGGGTCGGCGTCACCCCGATGATGAGCGTCGTTCGATATCTCACCGACCGGGCGTGGGCGGGGGACATCTACCTCATCTACGGCGTCCACTCGCCCGAGGACATCATCTTCCGGGAGGAACTCGCCTACCTGGCGAAGCGCCACCCGAACCTGCGTGTCGTCGTCACGGTCTCCCACCCGGAGGGGACGGGCTGGGCGGGCGAGACGGGTCGCATCTCGAAGGAACTGATCGCGAAGTCCGTGCCCGACCTGGCCTCCCGCTACGTCCACCTGTGCGGCCCGGTGCCGCTGATGGGGGCGGTGAAGGCCGCGCTCGCCGAACTCGGCGTCCCCCCGGACCGCGTGAAGACCGAGGCGTTCGGACCGGCGCTCGGAAAGCCGGAGCCCGCGGCCGTTCGAGAAGCCCCCACTGCCGGGGCGGCCGCCTCGGCGGTCCCGTCCGTCACGTTCGCCCGGTCGCACAAGGCGGCACCGCTTCCACCGGACCGGACGGTGCTTGAGGCGGCGGACGGGGCCGGGGTGGAGATCGACAACTCGTGCCGCGTTGGCACCTGCGGGCTGTGCCGGGTGAAGCTCCTGTCCGGCGCGGTGACGATGGCCGTCGAGGACGGGCTGGAGCCAGGCGACAAGGGGAACAACGTCATCCTCGCGTGTCAGGCAAAGGCCGAGGGCGATGTAGTGGTGGAGGCCTGATATGAGGGAGCGCGAGCCACTCCTCGCCGGCGGCCTCGTCGCCCTGATGCTGGCCCTCTGGCTCGGCTTTCTGGCCCACACCGACCCGCGGTTTGCCGGGAGCGCCTGGGGCGGCGTGCTCGGGGTGGCGGGCGCGCTGGCCATGACGGCGTCGCTCGCCTACGGGCTGGTGAAGCGGGTCGGTCCCGTCAGGCGCTGGGTCACCGCCCGGGTGTCGATGCGGGCGGTGCTCGGCTGGCACATGTACCTGGGACTCGGCGGCGCGATACTCGGCCTCCTGCACACCGGCCACAAGTTCGAGAGCGCCCTGGGGGTGGCCCTGACGGCAGCGATGCTCGTCGTCGTCCTGAGCGGCTACGTCGGCCGCCATCTGATGAAGCAGATCGCCCTGGAGGTGAACGAGAAGAAGGCCCTCCTCACCCGGCTGGAACTCGCCTACCGTGAGACGGCGGCAGAGCTCGCGGCCCACCCCGAGCAGGTGGCCCTCCTCCGCCCCTGGGCGGGGTTCTGGGGGAGGTTCCTTGCGTCCCTCTTTTTCCCGCGCACGGTGCCGGCCCCGGCCGCGGTCCGGGCGGTGGGACTTGCGGAGTCGATGGCCGACTTGGAGTACTCGATCAAGTCCCACGAGACGCTCCGGCGGTGGTTCGCGGGCTGGTTTCGCATCCACATCGCTTCTTGCGTCGTGATGTACCTACTTCTCGGGCTCCACGTCTGGGCGGGCGTCCGCTACGGGCTGAGGTGGTTCGCATGAGGCTCGCAGGCTGGAAGCGGTGGCTGCTCGTCGCCACGCTCGTCACGGCGAGCGGGGCGGGGACTTACGTGCTTGTCCGCTCCACCGCCCTCGGCCGGGCCGAGACGTGGGAGCGGCAGGCGAGCCCCGGCGAGTTGTCCTCGTCGCACGCCTTCCTCGCCGGCAACTGCGCCGCCTGTCACACCCCGGTCAACGGGGTGACGGCCGACAAGTGCGTCGCCTGCCACGCCGACAGCCGGGTGCTCCAGCGGGAGCCGACCGCGTTCCACGCGACGGTCGGCAGTTGCCGGGAGTGCCACGGCGAGCACCGCGGGTCGGCCATCCGCCCGACGGCGATGGACCACGCGGCACTGGCCGGCATCGGCCTGGGCACGTCGGGCGGGGCCGGCGGGGTGGACGACGACGCGAGGGCGCGGCTCCGGCGGCTCCTCGCCGAGGGCGACGCGGGGCCGCACCCGGGGATCACCCGGCGGGAAGCGGTTCTCAACTGTTCCACCTGCCACGCGACGAAGGACCGGCACCGGGGCCTGTTCGGAACGGACTGCGCCGAGTGCCACGGGACGGCGAAGTGGACGACCCCCGAGTTCCGCCACCCGTCACCGCAATCGACGAGCTGCGCCGAGTGCCACCAGGCCCCGCCGAGCCACTACATGGAGCACTTTGGCATGATCTCGAAGAGGATGGCGGGGCAGCCCCACGCGGCCGTGCAGCAGTGTTTCCACTGCCACCAGACGACCGCGTGGAACGACATCAAGGGGGTCGGCTGGTACAAGCACCACTGAAGCGCATCGGAGATGAGCATGAGCGACACGGCGACGACCGCACCACGATTGAGCGTACTGACCGGCCACCCGTCCCCGGCGGCAGCGGGCGGGATGGCGATGCGGCCGGTGCGGGTCGCCGAGCCGTTTACGGCGGTCGTCTTCGGGGCGACCGGCGACCTCACCGCGCGAAAGCTCGCCCCCGCACTCTTCCGGCTGTGGCGGGCGGGCTTCTTCGCTGCCCCGTTTGCCGTCGTCGGCGTCGGGCGGCGGCAGAAGGACGACGCGCAATTCCGAGCCGAGCTGCGTGACGCGGCCCGCTCGCTCGCGGGGGTGGAGGCGGGGGCCGAGTGGGACCGCTTCGGCGGGTGGGTCTTCTACCACCGGGCGGACTTCACGGCGGCGGACAGTTACCAAGGCCTCGCCGGGCGACTCGCCGAGGTCGAGGCCGGGCGGGGAAACCCGGGGAACCGGCTGTATTACCTCGCCACCGACCCGGACTACGTGCCGGGTATCGTCGAGCGGCTTTCGGCGGCAGGGCTCCTCGGTAGCGGGGCCGGAGGCCCGTGGGCCCGCGTGGTGGTGGAGAAGCCGTTCGGACACGACCTCGCATCGGCCCTCGACCTTGACCAACTGCTCCTTCGGCACGTGCGTGAGGACGGGCTGTTTCGCATCGATCACTACCTGGGCAAGGAGACGGTCCAGAACCTGCTCGCCTTCCGGTTCGGCAACGGCATCTTCGAGCCCCTGTTCAACCGCCGCCACGTCGATCACGTCCAGATCACGGTGGCCGAGGCGGACGGGATGAGCGGGCGGCGGGGGGCCTGGTATGACCGGGCCGGGGCGCTGCGGGACGTGGCCCAGAACCACCTCCTCCAACTGCTTGCTCTGGTCGCGATGGAGCCGCCGGCGTCGCTCGGGGCGGACGACGTCCGGACGGAGAAGGTGAAGGTGCTGCGGAACCTCGTCCCGATCCGGCAAGCGGATGTACCCCGCCGGGTCGTCCGCGGGCAGTATGGCCCCGCAGCCATCAACGGCGAACCGGGTCGGGGGTACCGGGAGGAGGAGGGCGTCGCCGCCGGCTCGCGGACGGAGACGTTCGTGGCCGTCCGCGCCGAGGTGGACAACTGGCGGTGGGCCGGGGTGCCGTTCCTGCTCCGGACCGGGAAGCGGTTGCCCCACCGCGTGACCGAGGTGGCGGTCGAGTTCAAGCGGCCCCCGACCGGGCTGTTCACGGCCCCGGTCCTGGGCGGCGGGCTGTGCGACCGCGGGTGCGACTGCGGGGCCACGTGCGAGTGCTGCAACGCCGGCAGCCAGCCGAACACACTGGTGTTCCGCATCCAGCCGGACGAGGGCATCAGCCTGTCATTCGCGGCGAAGCGACCGGGGATGCAGCTCACCCTCGGGCCGGTCGAGATGGCGTTCGGGTACTCGGCCTCGTTCGACGAGCCGGTCCCCGAGGCGTACGAGCGACTGCTCCTGGACGCCCTCCGCGGCGACCCCACCCTGTTCCTGCGGTCGGACGAGGTGGCGGCCGCGTGGGGGTTCATGGACCCGATCCTGACGGCGTGGCGGGACGGCCCGCCGCCCGAATTCCCGAACTACGCCGCCGGTACCTGGGGACCGGCCGAAGCCGGGCGTCTCGCCGGCGGGTGCCGGGCCGGCTGGCGAGAGCCGTGACTGTTCTTGTCGCCCGACTGGGAGGCTGCCATGCGAACGACGATTTCCCTCTTGATTGCGTCGGCGGTCCTTGTCGGAGGATGCAACCGCCCCGCGGTGAGCACCCCATCGTCCGGTCCGAACGGCGGTGACGTGGTGCCCATCAAGAACGGGACGGCCTACGCCGAACTGCTGGCGAACTCCGACACCGGGGAGTTGATGGTCCACACCTGGGACACCGACCTGAAGACCCCGCGGCCCGTCGAGAAGGAGTCGATCACGGTCGGCAGCGGCGACAACAGCGCCGAACTGATGCCGCATCCGATGGCTTCCGACCCGCCAGGAACGTGCAGCAGGTTCTACGGTCACGCCGACTGGGCACGCGGCGGAACCATCAGTCACGGCTGGATGGAGATGCGGAGCGAACGGGGGCAGCGGCATTCGTTCGACTGGCGCGGTTGCTGGCAGGGCGGCAAGGCGCACGGGCGGATGTGGGAGGAGATGGGCGAGCACCGCCGCATGGGGCCGGGGCACGGCGGTCCAATGATGGGGCCGGGGCACGGCCCCGGTCGCTCCGGCGAGAAGGGGGGACGGGAGTGAGCGACCGGATCAGAATATTAACCGTCCGCGTGGACCCGGTGGGGTTCAGATGAGTGAGGGAGACATGGAACCTGGGATAAACCCGGCATGGCCGGGACTGGCGCTCAAGGTCGGGGTGATGGGCGGGGCGTCCGGGGACATGACCCCGGCGCACATGGCCGCGGCCGAGCAACTCGGCCGGGCCATTGCACGGAGTGGCTGCGTGCTCATCACTGGGGCCTGCCCGGGGCTGCCGCTCTGCGCCGCGCGCGGGGCGAAGGCCGCCGGCGGGACGGTGCTCGGCATCTCGCCGGGGCTGAGCCTCGACGAACACGTGTACAAGTACCGCTCGCCGGTCGAGTTCCACGACATCCTGGTCTTCACCGGCAGCGGGCTGATGGGCCGGGAGGTGGACAACATCCGCACCTCCGACATCGTGGTCATCGTCGGCGGGCGGAGCGGGACGCTCGGGGAGCTCGCCATCGCCTATGACGAGGGGAAGTTGATCGGGGTGCTCACCGGCACCGGCGGGATCAGCGACATGGTCCGGGACATCCTCGCCGCCTGTGCCAAGGAGACCGGCTCGCGGGTGTTGTACGACGCGACCCCAGAGCGGCTCGTCGCCGACTTGCTGAACGTCTACCAGACCGAGCACCACCGGAGGCCGTCCTGCTTTGACGGACCGGGGGGCGTTGGTGTGGGTCGAGAGGGCGCGGCCGAGGTGTTCACGGATCCGGTGTGCGGGATGCGCCTCCCAACGGCGGCGGCGTTCGCCATGCGGACGCCCAGCGGGCGACGGTATGCGTTCTGCTGCGCGGGGTGCGTGGCCTCTTTCGACGCCGACCCGGGAAAATTCGCTCCGGCAGAGGGTGCAACCCCGGCGATGACTTAGGTGCCCCACCGACGTTTTGTCGTGTGGTCCGCCGGGAGCACCCTCGTTAGGGATGGTTTGATCGGCTTGTCCGGCCTGTGCGCCAGACCACGGATCGGCCGAAGCCGACGATACCGTGTCGTCAAGAAAACCCGCCGAGTAATCTGGCACAATTGAAGGGGATCGGCTGGCGGGCGCGAACTCCCACAAGCGAGAGGAATCCCAATGAGCGCTGAATCGGATCGTCGCAACTTCCTCCTCGGCGGGACCGCGTTCGCTGGGGGACTGGCGGCGTCCGCCGTCGCCCAGGACAAGCCGGCGGCGAAGGACGACCCGCACGCCGGGCACGCAACCCCCATGAGCGACCGGGGCAAGCTGACGCCCGGGTTTCGCAAGGCCGGCGACCCGCCCGTCCCGGTCGAAACGCCCGACGCCCCCAAGCTGAAGTGGGAGACGAAGAACGGGGCGAAGGAGTTCCACCTGCACGCCCAGGTCATGAAGCGGGAGTTCCTGCCCGACCAGTGGTTCGACGTGTGGGGGTATAACGGCAGCATGCCGGGTCCGATGATCGAGGTGGTCGAGGGGGACAAGGTCAGAATCGTCGTCCACAACGAACTCCCCGAGCCGACCGTCATGCACTGGCACGGGATCGATGTCCCGAACGCGATGGACGGCGTCGAGGGCATGATTCAAGACCCGATCCCGCCGGGCGGGTCGTTCACCTACGAGTTCACGCTCGAACAAAACGGGACGTTCTTCTACCACACGCACATCGCCATGCAGCAGGGCATGGGCATGGTGGGCCTGTTCGTCGTCCACCCGAAGGCGGCGCACTTCCCCCCGGTGGACCGGGACATCGCCCTCGTCATCCAGGAGTGGGCCATCCTGCCGGGGTCCACGATCCACAACACCATGTCGATGGAGTTCAACCTGTTCACCCTCAACGGCCGGGCGGCTCCGTACATCACCCCGCTGGTCATCAAGCAGGGCGAGCGGGTCCGCATCCGCCTGGTCAACTTCAGCGCCATCGACCACCACCCGATGCACCTGCACGGGATGCAGTTCTGGGTGACGGGGACCGAGGGCGGGCGCATCCCGGAGACGGCGTGGATTCCCGGCAACAACGTGCTCGTGGCGGTGGCCCAGTCGCGGGACATCGAGTTCGTGGCGAAGAACCCCGGCGACTGGGTGCTCCACTGCCACATGTTCCACCACATGATGAACTTCATGTCCTCGATGGCCGGCCCGATGGCGTCCCACGCGAAGGGCATGCCGGCCGGTGCCCCGATGGGTCCGAGCATGGGGATGATCACCCGCGGGCCGGCCCTGAACCCGGAGTTCGGGGCGGCGCTCGGCCGCGGGACGGGCGAGAACACCGGGACTGATCGGGCGGTCGGAAACGGCTCCCAGCCGGGGCAGCCCGGGATGCCGGCCATGCCCGGAATGCCCGGCAGCCCGCCGAAGCGGGGCGGTCACGACGGCCACGGCGAGCCGACGAAACCGGTGCCCGGGTTCCCGCAGAGCATGGGCGGGATGGAGATGTACACCCCGGCGCAGGTCAAGAAGCTGAGCAAGCCCGAGACCCGCGGTATGCGGAACGGGTGGTTCGAGGGGGTCGAGGGGCTGATGACCGTCGTCCGGGTGCTGCCGCCGGACCTGTACGACAAGGTGGTCTCCGGGAAGGGTGAGGTGGCTCCGGGGGCGAGCGTGCCGGGAGCCACCCCCGGTAAGGCCAGCGGGGGCCACGAGGGGCACGGTGATCCGAAGAAGGACGCGCCGCCTAAAAAGGACGAACACGAGGGGCACAAGAAGTAGATCGGCGCGGCTCGCATTGACATGCTGCATCCGCGCCGATAACTACGGGACGCGCTGGCGGGCGTACTCTAACTGGGGGAACCCGTGGCGAAACTGTTCAGTCGAATGACCCGGCTGCTCGTGCTATTGGCCGCTCTCGGCGGCCTGACCGCCGGCTTGGTGGGGTGTGAATCGACCGGTGGCAGCCGTTCGGTCGGGAGTGACGGCCACGCCGGACATTCCCACTGACGCTATCCCGCTCCGGCGACGGCCGTCGCCGGAGCGTATTTGCTTAGCCCGTTCACTCACCGCGGTCTCGGGGTGGCGTTGATGTGGCCCGGCGGGGTCGGGTTCGACGGGGCGGTCAGCCCGCCCACCAGGAGGAGACCCCGGATCTCGACCTCGGCCCGGCGGACCTCCAGGAGCGCCTTGGTGTACTCGTCGTTCAACTGGTACACGCCCCGCTGGGCGACGAGCACCTGCGGGAACGCCGCCCGCCGGGCCTTGAACTGCTCCGCGTAGAGGTCGTAAGCCTTGTTCATTTTGGGCAGCATTTCCGTCCGGAAGCTCTCCACCTCGTCGCGTGCCGTCTGGTACCGCGTGAACGTCTCGGACAGGCGACGCTTGAGGTCGAGCTGGACGCGGGTCACTTCGGCCTGCGACCGCATGAGGTCGGCGGTCGCCTGCCGGACCGTCCCCTGGTTCCGGTCGAACAGCGGGAGCGGGAGGGTGAACGCGGCGTCGGCCGTGTTGTTGCGGGTCTCGAAGTTGTACCCGACCCCGCCGCGGACGGTCACGTTCGGGATCGGCTCCCGCCGCTCCCGCTGGACGGTGATCCGATCCTGTTCGACCTTTGTGGTTGCGAACAGCATCTCGGGACTCTCCGTGTAGAGCCGGGCCAGCGACTCGTCCCAGGTGAGCGGCGGGCCGTCCGGCTCCAGGCTCCCGGTCAACGGCCGCTGCTTGAGGTCGGGGACGCCGACGAGGGTTGCGAGATCGACCCACTCCTTCCACAGCCGGGCCTCGGCCGTCCGCAGCCCGACCCTCGACCGCTCGGCTTCGACCTGGGCCTGGAGCAAGTCCTGCTGGTTCGCTTGGCCGACGTTGACCAACTGCTCCGTGGTCTTGACCGCCGCCTCGGCGTTCTCCACCAGCCGGCGGTCGTTCTCGACGGCCCGCTGGGCGGCCAGGACCGCGAAGTAGGCGGCGGTCATGCCGTTCACCACGCGGAGCCGCTGGGCGCAGGCCTGGATTTCCGCCAACTCGGCCTCTTTCTGGTACTTCAAGCGACTGAGGCGCAACTTCCCGCCGGTGACGATCTGCTGCTGGAGGGTGAACCACCGGACCTCGCCGGCGGTGTTCCCGGCCCCGATCTGCTCGGCCTCCATGCCGATCGTCGGGTTGAACGGGAGGCCCGCCTGGAGGGCCTTCCCCTGGGCCGCGTCGGTGTACATCGCGGCCTGGACGAGGGTCGGGTTGTTCGCCAGAGCGAGGTGCTCCAGGTCGCGGATCGTCAGCGGACCGTCCCCAGGCAGATCACCGCTCGGGGGGGCCGCAGTCCCGACACCTGTTGGTGCGCCGCTCGACGGGGAGACGGCGGAGGCGGGGGTGACCGAGTCCGCAGCGGCGGGATCGGCCGCGGGGGTTGATAGCACTGGCGGTGCGGGGAGTGGGCGCGGCGGGACCGACGGGTCGGGGGTTCGACAACCGGCCGACGCGAGGACAGAGAGCGATACACCAAACCAGAACGCGCGAATGCGGTGGCGCATCGCATCCCTCCAAATTCGCCCCGCAGGGCCGGAAGGTGCCCGCCAGCACTTTCGGTGCGACTCATATCGGATGCGCGGGCTGGGTGACTTGACTCTATTGGAGAGGTTGCAGGGTCTCGCAGAGCAAAGATAAGGCCGGTTTGACTGCCCGCGCACCCGGTACTGCGGGTGTCCGCTTTGGACGCAAGTTACTGGACGGGTGTTCTCTGGATTTCTCTGTTGTGTCTGCCGATAATCTCGGTATAGCCCGATAGCAGCCTGTGGGGTTTGCGCCGAGGGTCCGATGCTCCGTGTCGTGGTTATTCACCAACTGGTGCTGTCGCTGATAGTGGGGCCGATGCTCTGCTGCTGTACGACCTCGCGGCTGGGCCACGACGAGACCGTGCGAACTACGATGCCGGTTGAGCGGCCGAACAACCATTCGTGCTGCGGGCACACACCAACGCCGAAGGACAGCGGGTCGCCCAAGCACGGTGAGAATCAGCCGGCCGGCCCGGCGAAGTGCCCGTGCAAGGGGGCTCCGGCACCGGCCGCCACGGCTCCTCCATCGACGCTCGCCTCGGCCGACTCGCTCAGCATTCTCGCCGCGGAAGCGGCGCAACTCGACCTCCCGGCCCCACTCTTCGATTGCTCCGGGCGCGTACTGACAGCCCCCCGCTTCGACCACCGCACGTCCTCGCTCTCAACGTCCGAACTCCTCTACGCGCACCACAACCTGCGCTGTTAAGTCCGCGTCCCTTCGCTGCGTGAGGTGGGCCGTCTCGGCTCCGCTTCACTCCCGGCTTTGCCATTATCCATGTGCCGTCGCGCCCGTTCGGGGTGTGACCTGACGTTCGCCGAAACCTTGCTCCGACCTCCGGGACTGGTCGGTGTACGGCCTCACTCTATCACGCGGTCCGGTGGTTCACACCCCGGCCCGATTCGGGGAGATACGATCATGGTTCGCAGACTGCTTCTGTTGGCCGGAGTGGGTGTCGCGGGGTTGGTCGCTGTCGGGTGTGGCGGCTCGTCGCAACCGCCCGCGTCTGCGCCCCCGAGCCAACACTCGACCGAGAAACCCACCGGGGGGCCGGGGGGGGCTTCCGGGGACGAGGCCCACGGGCACAAGCCGGGGGCGCACGGCGGCATCCTGGTGTCGCTCGGGCGGGACAGCTATCACGCCGAGGCGGTGTTCGAGAAGGGCGGGGTGGTCCGCCTGTACATGCTCGGCAAGGACGAGGCGCGGGTGCAGGAGGTCGATGCCCAGGACCTCGTCGCTTACCTCACGCCGGAAGGGGCAACCGAGGCGGACAAGATGACCTTCCGGCCGGAGCCGCAGCCGGGGGACACGAAGGGGAAGACCTCGCTGTTTACGGCCGCCCTTCCCAAAGACATGGTCGGCAAGCGGGTGCAGGTCACGGTCAACAACATCAACGTGGGCGGCGAGCGGTTCCGCATCGCGTTCTCGAACGAGCCGGCGGCGGGCGAGCACGCAGCCGAGATGCCGGCCAAGAAGGCGAGCGACGAGGAGCAGAAACTGTTCCTCTCGCCCGGCGGCCTGTACACCGCGGCCGACATCGCCGCGAACGGGAACACGGTCCCGACGGTGAAGTATAAGGGCATCCGCGCCCAGCACGACGACAACCCGAAGCCGGGTGACAAGATCTGCCCCATCTCCAAAACCAAGGCCAACCCGAAGTTCACCTGGGTGATCGGCGGGAAAACCTACGAGTTCTGCTGCATCCCGTGCATCGAGGAGTTCCTGGTGCTGGCCAAGGAGAAGCCGGGCGAGGTGAAGGCCCCGGCCGAGTACGTGAAGAAGTGACGCCCCGTCCGGCGTTCCGGACACCCCCGCCGGTTTCGGGCCGACCGGGTCGGGGTTCCAGCGGCGGCCCACCCACAGGAGAGATGACATGGTGACGAAACTGTTCGCCGGGCTGGTGGCGGCCGCCGCTGTGGCCGTGGCCGGGCTGGCGTGGGCCGGGCCGGGCAAGTCCTGCTGCACCCCCGGTGCGGACGGCCCGGGCGAGGACGCCAAACCCCTCGAACTGCCCAAGGCCTCGACAAAGGCGGGCTGCAAGTGCTGCGCGCCCGACGACGGGAAGGGTGAGAAGGCGGCCGACAAGCCGGCCAAGCCCGACCCGAAGGCGGTCGTGCTGACGGTGGACGGGATGACGTGCGCCGGGTGCGCGAAGGCGGTGACGAAAGCACTCGCCGCGGTCGATGGGGTCGAGGCGGTGGCGGTGGACGTGAAGGCGAAGACCGCGACCGTCACCCCGAAGGCCGGCAAGACGCCGTCGGCAAAAGACCTGTGGGAGGCGGTCGAGAAGGCGGAGTACAAGCCGACCAAGTTGGCCGGGCCGGACGGCTCGTTCGACAAGAAGCCGGCCAAGTGACCACGGCCGTGGGAAGCTCGGTCGGTCGGGTTCCGCGACACGTGTGCCCGCCAGCCATTTGTCCGGACCCGGTCGGCCGGGTGACTTCCGCCCACGCCCGACGCCCCCCGACGCCCGCACCGCGAGGTGGCCCATGCGACCGAACGTACCGGATCGTCCTCCCCGCCGGCGGCTTGCCCGCCGGGCGGCTCTGACCGTCACGGCGGCTCTGACCGTGGGCGTGACGGTCCTCCTCGCCCACGAGGGGCACGCCCCGCTCCCGACCAAGGGGGTGCAGGTGGACGTGGCCCGCGGGCACCTGCTCCTCACCCCGGCGGCGCGGGACGGCCTGGCCGTCACCACGGCGGAGGTCGAGGTGCGGCCGGTCGAGGGAACGCTCCTGGCCTACGCGACGGTGGAACTGCCGTGGACGCACCACGGGTTTGCGACCGCCCGGCTGCCGGGGCGGATCGTCAAGGTCCACGTCGCGCCGGGCCAGCCCGTCCGGGCGGGGGACGTGGTGGCCGAGGTGAAGAGCCTGGACCTGGACACCTTGCAACTGGACGCGCTCACCGCGCAGACCGAACTCGGGCTGAACGAGAAGCTGGTGAAGGAACTGCGAACGAGCGTCGAGGCCGGGGCGGCCGCCGGGCAGTCGCTCATCGACGCCGAGGCGAAACTGGCCCAGGCGAAAAACTCGCTGGCGGTGGCCAGGAGCAAGTGGCTCGCCGTGGGGCTTGCGGCCGACTCGTTCGACGCCCTCCTGAAGCGGGGCAAAGCCGATCCCGGCCTGACGCTGCCGGTGCGGACGCCGGTCGGCGGCACGGTGATCCACGCCGAACTGACGACCGGCAAGGTGGTCGAGCCGATCGAGCACCTGGCCGAGGTCGCCGACCTGTCCACCGTTTGGGTGCGGGTCGGGGTGTTGGAGAAAGACTTCCCGCGGGTGGCCGTCGGCACCCCGGTGGACGTGCGGCTGACCGCCCACCCGGGCGAGGTGTTCCGGACGAGCGTGTCGGCGGTCGCCCCGTACCTCGACCCGGTGACCCACCTCGGGTCCGTCTGGGCCGAACTCGGAAACCCTTCGGGAGCGGAGCCGCGGGTGGTGCCGGGCATGACCGGGCGGGCCGAAGTGGTCCTCCCGGCGGACAAGCCGCGGCCGACGGTGCCGGTCTCGGCCGTCGCCCGCGAGGGGGTGGACCGGTTCGTACTCGTCGAGGAGGCGAGTGCCGCCGGGGCGTCCGAGTACCGCAAGAAGCCGGTCGCCGTCGGCCGCCGCAGCGGGGACCGGGTCGAGATTCTCGCCGGGGAGCTGTTTCCGGGCGATCGGGTGGTGGTCCGCGGGGCGCACGAACTCGGCGGGCTGTTCGCCCCCGGCGTCCTGCGACTCAGCCCGGAGGCGGAACGCTCCATCGGCCTCCGCGTGCAGGCGGCGGCGGCCGGGGAGGTGGACGAGACGGTCACACTCGACGGGGCGGTCGAACTGCCCCCGGCCGACCGCGGGTCCGCGACGGCCCCGCTGGCAGGCGTCATCGCCCGGGTTTGCACCGACCGCGGCCGGGTGGTGAAGGCCGGCGACGTGCTCGCGGAGGTGGTCAGTCCCGAACTGCTCGCCCTGCAACTCGACCTCGTGCGGGTGAGTTTGGACCTCGAACTCGAAGCGGCCACGCTCGCCCGCATCAAAGACCTGCCGGCCGTCGCCCGGCGGCGGGTGTGGGAGGCGGAAGGGCGGGTCGCCTCGCTCACGAGTCAGGCGGACACCCTCCGGCGGAAGCTGGAAACGGTCGGGTTTGCCGCCGCCGACATCGATCGGGTGGTGGAAACCAGACAGGTGCTCTCGGCCGTCCCGGTGCGGTCGCCGCTCGCCGGGGTGGTCGTGACGTTCGAGAAGGCGCTCGGGCAGGCGGTCGCCGCCCAAGAGGTGTTGTTCTCGGTCCACGACCGGAGCCGGCCGCAGGTGACGGCGGCCGTGCCCGAACGCGACGTGGGGCGGGTTCGCGTCGGCCAGCCGGTCCGCGTCCGGCTCGTCGCCGACCCGGAGACGGTCCTCACCGGGCGGGTGGCCCGCAGCGGTCGGACGGTCGGCACGGACAGCCGGTCACTCGCCGTGTGGGTGGACCTCGACGGTGGGGACCGGCCGCCGCTGGTTCACGGGCAACTGGCGGGCGTGACCGTCGTGACCGGCTCCGGGGCGGCCGGCGTAACGGTGCCGCGCGGCGCGGTGGCCGGCGAGCCGGGGGCGGAGGTGGTGTTCGTCCGCCGCCCGGACGGGGTGTTCGAGCGGCGGGCGGTGGAGACGGGGCGGGCGGACGATCGCCGCCTGGAGGTGGTCCGCGGCCTCGCCGCCGGCGAGCAGGTGGCCGTCCGCGGGGTGTCCGAGCTCGTCACCGGGTTCGCCTCGTTGCGATAAGAAGGGAGGTCGTCGTGCTGGACCGCGTCATCGGCTTCTCGCTTAAGAACCGCGGGCTGGTGCTCGTCGCCGCGCTCGCCCTCGTGGTCGGCGGGGCGTACCAACTCGTCCGCACCCCGGTGGACGTGTTCCCGGACCTGAACCGGCCGACGGTGACGGTGCTGACCGAAGCCCCCGGCCTCGCCCCCGAGGAGGTCGAACAGCTCGTCAGCCGGCCGATCGAGTACCAACTGAACGGGGCGACCGGGGTGAAGCGGGTGCGGTCGGCGTCCGGCATCGGCCTCTCGGTCCTGTGGGTCGAGTTCGACTGGGGCACTGACATCTACCAGGACCGCCAGGTCGTCGCCGAGAAACTGCAACTGGTGCGCGAGCGGCTGCCCCGGGACGCGAACCCGGTGATGGCCCCGATCTCCAGCATCATGGGCGAGGTGATGCTGGTGGGCTTACGACCGGCCGAACCGCCAAAGACGCCGGAGGACGCCGTCCGCGTCGGCATGGAGGTCCGCACGTTCGGCGAGTTCGCCGTGCGGAACCGGCTGCTCGCCGTGGACGGGGTGTCCCAGGTGACGGTGATGGGCGGCTACCTGCGGCAGTACCAGGTACTCACGTCCCCGGCTCGGCTGGCCGGCCAGAACGTGACGTTGCAGCAACTGACCGACGCCGCGGAGAAGGCGAACGTGCTCGCCGGCGGCGGGGTGATGGAGCGGGACGCGAAGGAGTCGCTCATCCGCATCAGCGGGCAGACGCTCGCGCTCCGCGACATCGAGGAGACGCCAGTGGTGTGGCGGGACGGCCGGGCGGTGCGGGTCAAGGACGTGGCCGACGTGAGGTTCGGCGGCCCGGTCCGCCGCGGGGACGGGAGCGTGCGGGTGCGGGACGGCGACCGGCTGGTCGGCGGCGGCAGCGTCATCCTGGCCGTCCAGAAGCAGCCGGCCGCGAACACCCTGGCGCTCACGCCCAAGCTCGACGCCGCGCTCGAAGAGCTACAAGCGACCGCCCCGGCCGGGGTGGTCGTCGAGCGGCGGGTGTTCCGGCAGGCGGACTTCATCCAGGCGGCCATCGACAACGTGGTGGAGGCGATCCGGGACGGCACGTTCTGGGTGTTCGTGGTGCTGCTGCTGTTTCTGGCGAGCGTGCGGACGAGCGTCATCACCCTCACCGCCATCCCGCTGTCGGTCCTCGTCACCGCGCTGGTGTTCAGCTACTTCGGCATCACCATCAACACCATGACCCTCGGCGGCATCGCGGTCGCCGTCGGCGAGCTGGTCGATGACGCCATCGTCGATGTCGAGAACATCTACCGGCGGCTGCGGGAGAACCGGCTGAAGGCGTCGCCCGAGCCGGTGCTGAAAGTCGTATTCAGGGCGTCGAGCGAGGTCCGAAACTCCATCGTCTACGCCACCCTCATCGTCTGCCTCGTGGTCACGCCGCTCTTTGCGCTGTCCGGCCTGGAGGGGCGGATGTTCGCCCCGCTCGGCCTCGCGTACCTGGTGTCGCTCGCCGCGTCGCTCG
>CANJKY010000007.1 GCA_947474875.1 Gemmataceae bacterium | reverse complement strand
GTGCCGTCGTGCGGGCTGACGACGAACCCGTACCAGGAGATGGTCTTCCGGGTGTACGCCCGCGGTAGGGCGTCGCCGGCCAGGTCGTGCCACTCGCACCGCAGCGGCATCGGCCGGTGCCCGAGCGCGACCAGCGTGCGGCCGTCCGGGGTGAACCCGACCTCGCTCACCTCCCGGAACCCGCACGCGACGATCCGCATGGTGCTCGACACTGGTGGCACAGGCCTCCAGGCCTGTGGGAGGGCAACACAGGCCTGGAGGCCTGTGCCACCGGAACCCTACTTCCCGCCGACGATGCGGACGCGGGCCGGGCTGCCGTCCACCTCGGCCAACTCCGCCCGCAGCGGGGCCTTCCGCTGGTCCAGCTTGACGTGAACCGTGACCGTGTGAACACCGGCGGTGAGATCGACCGTCACCTCCTTGCCGGCTTCCAGCGGGGTGCCGTCAAGCCACAGTTGCAGCCCGGCGGTGTCGCCGAACACCAGCTTCGCCTTGCCTGCGGTGGTGCAATCGAGATCGAACCGGGCGACCGCCTGGAACGGCCCGTCGCCGATCTTCCACTTGGGCAGATCCTCGACCGGCAGATCCCCGCTGACGCGGCTGTACGCCGCCGCCCACTGCAACTCCTTCGCCGTCGCCACCGCCCCGACCCGGTCCCGCGTGACCGTGGTGAACAGCGGCTGCACCGGCAGCACTGCCTGCCAGCGGCGGACGACCTTGCCCGGCTGCGCCAGGTACGGCCCCTTGCCGAGTTCGGACAGGAACCGCACCAGGTCCACAAACTCCTGCTGCGTCAGCGGGTCGGTGAGGCCCTCCGGCATGAGCGACTTGCCCGGCTTGATCTCCGGCTTGTCCGCCTTGCGGACGATGATCTCCCGGTCCTCGGCGTCGCGGAACACGATCTCGGCGTTCGTCTCCCGTACCTTGATGCCGCTGAACGATCGCCCGTCGTCGGTGTTCACCAGGAACGAGTTGTACCCCTCCTTGATCTTGGCGTTCGGGTTGAGCATGGACTCGATCAGGTAGTCCACCTGGGCGCTCGCCCCGATGCTGGTCATGTCCGGGCCGACCTGCCCGCCGGCGCCGGCTACGCCGTGGCACTTCAGGCAGTTCATCTCCGCCCGGCGGTACACCAGCTCGCCGCGGGCCGGGTCGCCCTTCGCCCGCACGTCCGCCACCATCTGGTCGAGTTCGGCCTTCGTCAGCATCCGCTTCGGCTCGGTCAGTCCGCCGGCTTTCGTCAGGGCGTCGATCAGCTTCTGGTCCGGTGCGGCGGAAGTGCGGGCCACCCGCACGCCCACCTTCGCCACGTCCGCTGACAGCTTGGTGTCAGCGAGCGCCTTCGCCAACTCCGCCGCCCCGCCCTTCCGCCCGACGAACGCGGCGAACAGCGGCTCGGCGTCCGGCGTCGATTTCTCGGCTTTCAGCGCGTCGACCGCCGCTTTCGCCGCGGCCGGGGCGTCGAGGGTGAGGAGGGCTGTCACGGCCAGCCGGCGGTACGGGGAAGTGGCATCCGCGGCGACCTGCCGCACGAGAGCCGACGACGCCTCCCCGCCGGCCAGGGCCAGCCCGTCGTACAGCGCCCGCACGTCCTCGTCCGACGCCATCTTCCGCCGGACGAAGCTCTTCTCGAAGGAGAGCAGCGACCGCTCCTGCTTCCACAGGCCCATCAGCCGCAGGGCCGCCTGCCGGGCCGGGCCGGGGTCGTTGTGAGTGCAGTCGGCGAGGCTGCCGGCCCACGGGAACCCGTCGCGGGTCGGCGGCGGGGGCAGCTTCCGCGCCCGCACGGCCGCCTCCATCACCGGCAGCACCACGCCCGCCTCGGCGTCGAACGTCGGGCTGTTGATCCGCTCTTCCAGATCGACCAGCACGAACCCGAGGTCGTCCGAGTTGCCCAGGCGGGCGAGGGCGGCGAGCGCGTCGGTCCGCTGGGCGGGGGTGATGCCGGCCCGCCGGACGAGCGCCCGTAGCGGCTTGCTCACGTCCCCTTCGCCGGCCGCTTGCAGGGCGAACACCAGCTTCTTCGGGTCGCCACAGAAGTCAAACTTGCCGGCTTTCACGAGCGGTAACCACTCATCTTTGGTCTCGCGGAGGCTGAGCCAAATGGCGTAGTCGAGCCAGCGATCGGTCGGCTTGTTCAGAAATTCGGCGATGGCGTTGGAGGTGTCTTTCATCCGGGCCATCGCCCGCACCGCTTCCAATCGTACTCGGGGGTGTGAGTCGCTCGCCAACTCCGCAAGCTTCAGACCTTCGAAATCCGTGAAATCCACCCAGTCCGCTGCTACCCGACACGCCGACGCCCGCACGTCAGCGAGTTTCGCTTTCAGTACGCCGCCCAGGAATTCCTTGTCCACGACGGCAAGCGCCTGCAACGTCCAGAGCGCTTCCAACTTGTACCGGTCATCATCCGTCTTCTTGGCCCACTCCTTCAGCTTCGGCAATACTTCCTTCTCGCCGCGGGCCTTCAACTCCTGGCGGGCGTGGCTCCGCGTCCAGTCCTCCGGCGCCTTCAGCAGTTCCAGCAACTCGTCCACTGTCGCGCCGCTGATCTTAGGCTTCGGTACCAGCGGGCGGCCCTTGGCGGTGATCCGCCAGATGCGGCCGTGCGTCTTGTCCCGCCGCTCGTCGCGGAAGTCCACCTCCCCGTGTTGGATGATCGGGTTGTACCAGTCGGCGATGTAGATCGCCCCGTCCGGCCCCATCTTCACGTCGATCGGGCGGAACGCCGGGTGGGTACTGCGGATGAGTTCCTTCTGCTCCTTCGCCACGAACCCGCTGCCGTCCTCCTGCACCACGTACCGGCACACGCGGTGCCCGCGGAAGTCGTTGGTGATCAGGTTCTGCTGCCAGTCGTCCGGCAGGTGCCGCCCGCTCACCACTTCCAACCCGCAGTACTTCGGCGAGCCGGGGTTTAGCCCCGGCAGGATACGGGCGACATCGCGGGCGGTGGTGTACGCTGCGCCGGGCACGACGTAGTTGATCCCCTCCCCGCCGGCGCCGTCGGTGGCGAACGTGGTACCCCACTTGTTCCAAGCTGTGCCCCAACTGTTCACCCACCCGCGGGCGAACACTTCCAACTTCTCCGTCTCCGGGCGGAACTGCCAGATGCCGCCGGCGTTCAGCCGCCGCACCCCGTGCGGGGTCTCGATGTGGCTGTGGATGTAGATGCTCTGGCTCATGTACAGGTTGCAGTCTGGCCCGGTGCGGAACGTGTGCAGGATGTGGTGCGTGTCCTCGGTGCCGAACCCGCTCAGCACGATCCGCTTCTTCGTCGCCTTGCCGGTCTTCGCGTCCGGGCCGCTGAAGTGAACCAACTCGGTGCTGTCCGCCGCGAAGCACCCGCCGTGCTGGTCCGGCTCCACCGCCGTGGGGATGAGCAGGCCGTCGGCGAACACGGTCGTCTTGTCCGCCCGGCCGGCGCCGGTCGTGTCTTCCAGGATCAGGATCTTGTCGTCCGCCTTCTGCCCCGGCTTGATCTGCGGGTACACCTCGCTGGCCGCCACCCACAGCCGCCCCTTGCTGTCGAAGTTCATCTGGATCGGCTTGGCCAGCAGCGGGTCGGCCGCCCACAGGTTCACCTCGAACCCGTCCGGCAGCACGAACGTGCGGCGCTCCAACTCCGGGTCCGGGTCGGGCACCTTGGCGTTCCGCTGAGCTTGCGCGGAAGTGACAAGGAGCAAGGTGCAAGGGACAAGAAGGAGGGGGAAGAGGCGCATGGATGAGGGGTCTCGGAGGGCTATTGCGGAGGGCAACGCCGCAAGCGGCGTCGGGGGACTATTGCGGCGTAGCGGCGGGATTCACCCCAACAGGCGGATGCTCATCGGGTAGCGGTAGTGCTTGTACTTCGACGCGGCGAGGGTGGCCAGGACGATGACCACCATGTTCTTGATGCCGAGCGCGACCGCCCCGAGCATGAACAGGATGTACCCGGTGAAGAACCCGGCGGCCATCGATTCCGCCGCCATGCCGACCACGAACCCGATCAGGCCGGCCACCGCCAGCCACAGGAACGTGTACAGGGTGATCGCGATCTGGTGGTTGAGCGACTCCCGCGCGTGCCGCTTGACGAACTCCGACTTGTCGCCGTAGGCGAAGAAGATGATGAGCGGGGCGAGGAACGAGACGACGAACACGCCGACGTGGGCGAAGATGGCCCACATCTGGTCGTTCGAGGTGATCTCGTACCCGTCCTCATCGTAGTGGCGGGCGGGTCGCCAGCGGTCGTCGTCCTCGTCGTCGTGCCGGTCGTCCGGGTCGCGGCGGCGGGCGCGGGGGGCATCGCCCCGCGGGTCGGGGCGGTCGTCGAGAGGGGCATCAGCGGGCATGGTCGCTCCTTCAAAGCCGACGGACGGCTGTCCGTCGGCTTGGTCAGCTCACTTCGGCTTCTTCAGCAATTCGGCGATCTGCTTCTCGGCTTTCTCCACCAGCGGGTCGAATTCGGCGACCTCCTTCGCGTTGTTCCCCTGCTCGTGCTTGCGGAACCCGAACAGGTACGTCTGGTTCTGCGGCCGCCAGCGGTGGAAGAACAGCTCGTTCTTGGCGACGATCTTCTCGCGGACCGAGTCCCGCATCAGCTCGGGCGTGATGTCCTGCTTCTGCCTGGGCAACTCGTCGTTCCGCGGGTCGGCGGCCGGCCCCCCGGCAGCCCCAGTCCACGCCCGGTCCAGATCGCCCGCGGTCAGCGCGCGAGCTGTTCGCGCGTACCCGGCGGCGTCGAAATGCACCCCGTTCACCGTCCGCGGGGTGGAGTCGGGGAACACCGTCAGCCGTCCGAACAGGTTCACGAACCCCAGATCCCGCTTTTCCGCCACGCCCTTCATAGCCGTCACGTACCGCCCCAGGCTCTCGTTCCGGACCTTCGCGTCGGTCGTCGGCTTTACGTCCTCGAACGGCGTCGGGGACATCAGCACCACGCGGGCCTTCGTCCCGCTCACCCCGTCGATCAGCTTCTCCAGCCCCTCGGTAAACTTCTTCACCCCGGCCTCGCCGTCGAAGCTCTCGACGTGCCCGTAGCAGATCACGATCACCGTCGGCTTCAACTCCTTCACCAGCGCGACGGTGTTCTCGTACCCCTTCTTCGGCCCGTCGAAGCTGCCGCGGCTCTCGCACCACACCGTGTCCCCGCTCCACCCCAGGTTGCGGAACGACACCCGCTTATCCTTGTTCAGCAACGTCAGCGCGAGTTCCCAGTATCCGTACTTCTGCTCGCGTTCGATCAGCGTGCCGCCGAGGAACACCACCCGGTCGCCGTCGGCGAACTCGAACGGGTTCTTCGGTGGATCGGCCGCGGGGGCGAGCAGTGCGGCAGCGAGGGTGGCAAGGATCACGGGACAGGCTCCGGCGGGCGGGACAAGCACCATTCACCGTTATCCGCCGGCCGGGTGCAACCGGAAAGTGCCGAATCGCGGCGGGTTCGCTACTCTCCTCCACACACCCATTCCGCACCCGGAGCCACTTGTGAAGATCACCCGCATCGCCTGCCACCGGGTCGAACTGCCGCTGGTCGAGGGCAGCTACAAGTGGTCGGGCGGGAAGGCGGTGTCGGTGTTCGACAGCACGGTGGTGGTGGTGGACACCGACGCCGGCGTTCGGGGGGTGGGCGAGGTGTGCCCGCTCGGGCCGTTCTACCTGCCGGCCTACGCCGCCGGGGTGCGGGCGGGGATCCGGGAACTCGGCCCGCACCTGATCGGCGAAGACCCGACGCAGCTGCTGAAGCTGAACAGGCGGATGGACGCGGCGCTCCAGGGCCACCCGTATGTGAAGTCCGGCATCGACATGGCCTGCTGGGACATCCTCGGGCAGGCGGCCGGGCTGCCGGTGTGCGTGCTGCTCGGCGGGCGGTACGGTGACGACGTGGTGCTGTACCGGGCCATCTCCCAGGCCGAGCCGGACGCGATGGCGGCGAACGTGGCCGGGTACCGGGCGGACGGGTACACCCGGTTCCAGCTGAAGGTGGGCGGCGACCCGGACACGGACATCGCCCGCATCCGGCAGGTGGCGGCGGTGCTCAAGCCCGGCGACCGACTGGTGGCCGACGCGAACACCGGCTGGACGCAGCACGAGGCGCAGCGGGTGGTGCGGGCGGTGCGGGACCTGGACGTGTACATCGAACAGCCGTGCCGCAGCTACGAGGAGTGCCTGGCCGTGCGGCGGAACACCGACCACCCGTTCGTGCTGGACGAGAACGTCGATTCGTTGGACATGCTGTTGCGCGCCGTGAACGACCGGGCGATGGACGTGGTGAACCTGAAGATCAGCAAGCTCGGCGGGCTGACGAAGACGAAGCAGGCCCGTGACCTGCTCGTTCACCTGGGCATCGGCATGACGCTCGAAGACAGTTGGGGCGGCGACATCGTGACGGCGGCGATTTCCCACCTGGCACACAGCACCCCGGAAGAACTCCGGTTCACCAGCACCGACTTCAACAGCTACGTGACGGTGAGCCATGCCGACGGCGCCCCGAAGCGGGCGAACGGCCGCATGGCGGCGTCCACCGCTCCTGGCCTCGGTGTACGGCCGAAGTGGGACGTGCTGGGCGAACCGCTGCTGGTGGTCGAAAACTGACCGGTCGGGTGGAATTCGGTCGAAATGCGACCCCCCGGCCGGCGTAGTTCTGATACTGTCGTTGGTATCCCATTCCCCAGTTCCTCGGACCAACCCATGCGTCTGACCCTCGCATCCGCGGTGCTGTTCGCAACCGCCGTCGGCCTCGTCGCCGCCCCCGTGCCGAAAGAGAAGAAGGACGTTAAGGACGAGGACGCCATCCAGGGCAGTTGGAAGATCGAGTCGTTCGACGCGGGCGGGAACGGGCCGGGCGCCCCGCCGAAGGAGATGCTCGACCAGATGCGGTTCGTGTTCAAGAAGGACGGCAAGCTGAGCGTGGGCGGCGGCCCCGGCGGGCAGGGCAGGGACGGCGAGTACAAGCTGGACCCGGCGGCCAAGCCGAAGACCATCGACCTGATCTCCGACGGCCGCACCGCCCCCGGCATCTACGAGTTGGACGGGGACACGTTCAAACTCTGCATGTCCGAGGGGCAGAACGCCGTCCGGCCGACGGAGTTCAAGGCGGGCGGCATGCGGACGGTGGTGGTCACGTTCAAGCGGGTGAAGGACGAGGAGAAGAAGGAAGACAAGAAGGACAAGTAACCGGCCCCGGCCCACACCTCACGTCCGGAGGTCTCGCATGCGTCGCACCCTCGCGTCTGTGGTCGCCGCCGCGTTCGCGTTCGGCGGCGTCGGGCTGGTCGGCTACGTCCTGGCCGCCCCGGTGCCGAAAGAAAAAGGCAAGGTGAAGGACGAGGACGCCATCCAGGGTACCTGGAAGGTGGAGACGTTCGACCTGGGCGGCGCCGCCGGCGGCCCGCCGCCCGGCGAGGTCACCAAACTGAAGCTGACGTTCAAGGACGGGAAGGTGGCCGCCGACCGCGGCGACGGCAAGCCGGACGCGATCGACTACAAGATCGACCCGTCCACCACGCCGAAGTCGCTCGACCTGATCGAGAAGAGCAACCCGATGCTGGCCATCTACGAGTTGGAAGGCGACACGCTCAAGATCTGCGTGTCCGAGGGCGGGGCGAAGGGCGTGCGGCCGGCGGAGATGAAGTCGGATGGCAAGAACGTGGCCGTCATCACTCTGAAGCGGGTGAAAGAGGACAAGGACGAGAAGGACAAGTGACCGGGTGATTGGTGGAACCGCGACCGGAGGGAGCGGGTGGGCTTGCTTGCCACCCGCTCCCTCCGGTCGCGGTTCTATTGCTTGGGCGTTGCCTCCCCGTCCGATGCCGGGCACAATACACACATCCGCCTGCCCCGCCTCGCGTCGGTCCTCTCATCATGCGATTCGTGCTTCCGCTTCTGCTGCTCCCGGCCGTCGTTCGCGCCGACGTGGATTTCAACCGCGACGTGCGGCCGATCCTGTCGAACAACTGCTTCGCCTGCCACGGGCCGGACGAGAAGGAGCGGAAGGGGAAGCTCCGCCTGGACACGCAGGAAGGAGCGCTGAAGGCGCTCACGCCGGGCAAGCCGGACGATAGCGAACTGATTGCCCGCGTGGCGTCGGCCGACGCAGACATGCTCATGCCCCCGCCGAAGACCGGCAAGAAGCTGACGGCGAAGGAGATCGAGACGCTGACGGCGTGGGTGAAGCAGGGCGGGAAGTACGCCACCCACTGGAGCTACGTGAAACCGTCCCGCCCGGCTGTTCCGGCCGGTTCCCCTCATCCGATTGATGCGTTCGCTCAGCAGCGACTGGCGAAGGACGGCCTGAAGCCGTCCCCCGAGGCCGACCGGTACGCCCTCGTTCGCCGCGTCGCCCTCGACCTGACCGGCCTGCCGCCGACCGTCGCCGAGGTGGACGAGTTCGTCAACGACAAGAGCGCGAACGCCTACGAGAAGATGGTGGACCGGATGCTGGCGAAACCAGCGTTCGGCGAGCACTGGGCGCGGCTGTGGCTGGACCTGGCCAGGTACGCGGACAGCGCCGGGTACGCCGACGACCCGCCCCGCACCATCTGGCCGTACCGCGACTACGTCATCAAGGCGCTCAACGCGAACAAGCCGTTCGACCGCTTCACCGTCGAACAGATCGCCGGGGATTTACTGCCCGACGCCACCGACGAGACCCGCACGGCGACGGCGTTCCACCGCAACACCATGACGAACAGCGAGGGCGGCACCAGCGACGAGGAGTTCCGCAACGCCGCCGTGGTGGACCGGGTGAACACCACTCTGGCCGTGTGGATGGGCACCAGCATGGCGTGCGCCCAGTGCCACACGCACAAGTACGACCCGATCACGCAGAAGGAGTATTTCGCCTTCTTCGCCCTCCTGAACAACACCGAGGACGCCGACCGCAACGACGAGACTCCGGTGATCGTGCTCGACGACACCCCGGAGAAGAAGGCGAAGCGGGAAGAGTACCAGGCGGCGGTGGCGGCGCTCCAGAAGGTGAAGCTGAAGGACAAGGAGGACGCCGACGCGCTGAAGAAACTGACCGACGGGCTGAACAAGAAGGCCGCCGACCTGAAGCCGAAGGCGACGGTGCCGGTGATGAAGGAACTGCCGAAGGGCAAGCGGCGGGTGACGAAGCTCCAGTTCCGTGGCAATTTCATGGATCTCGGCGAGGTGGTGACGGAAGGAACGCCGCAGGCGTTCCACCCGCTGCCGGCCGGCGAGCCGAACCGCCTGGCGATGGCGAAGTGGCTGGTGTCGAGGGACAACCCGCTGACCGCCCGCGTGACGGTGAACCGGTTCTGGGAGCAGATCTTCGGCACCGGGCTGGTCCGCACCACCGAAGAGTTCGGCACCCAGGGCGAACTGCCCAGCCACCCGGAGTTGCTCGACTGGCTGGCGGTCGAGTTCATGGAGAAGTGGGACATCAAACACATCCTGAAGCTGATGGTGATGTCGGCCACCTACCGGCAGTCGTCGAAGGTCACGCCCGAACTCCAGGAGCGCGACCTGGACAACCGGCTGTACGCCCGCGGGCCGCGATACCGGCTGTCGGCCGAGACGGTGCGGGATCAGGCGTTGGCCGTCAGCGGGCTGCTGAGCGCGAAGATGTACGGGCCGTCGGTCCGCCCGCTGCGGCCGAGCCTGGGGCTGAGCGCGGCGTTCGGCGGCGGGCTGGACTGGCAGCCGAGCGCCGGCGAGGACCGCCACCGCCGCGGGCTGTACACCGAGTGGCGGCGGACCAGCCCGTACCCTAGCATGGTCACGTTCGACGCCCCCAGCCGCGAGGCCTGCACCCTACGGCGGATCCGTACCAACACCCCGCTGCAAGCGCTCGTCACGCTGAACGACCCGGTGTACGTGGAAGCGGCCCAGGCCCTGGCGCGCAAGACGGCGGGGCAGGGGAAGACGACCGCGGAGCGGGTGACGTTCGCCTTCCGCTCGTGCCTCGGTCGACCGCCGAGTGACAAGGAGGTGTCGCGGCTGGTGACGCTGTTCGACGAGTCGAAGGCGACGTACTCGAAGGACGCGAAGAAGGCCGAGGCGCTGGCGACCGACCCGGTCGGCCCGCTGCCGAAGGGGTCGGATGCGGTCGACCTGGCCGCGTGGACGACCGTGTGCAACGTGCTGCTGAATCTGGACGAGATGCTGATGCGGCGGTAACTGGTTCCCCTTGCCCCCTGGGGAGAGGGGATAGGGGTGAGGGGGTGACATGAAAGTGGACAAGTGGGAGACGCCCGCCGCGTTCTTCCCGTGGGGGCATGTGCAGCGTTACATCGACCAGATCGATGCCCAGGTCTATTCAGTGGCGATGGACTTCGCGCAAGAGCAGTTTGGTGAACAGGCCAAGTCGTGTCCGACCTGTGACACGGCAGCGAAGAAGCTGGTTTGGTTTTCGGTGTCCAGCCCCGAATCTGATTGGGACACTGGCACAGGGAAGGTTGGGTTCCTGACGTTGTGCGAGAAGTGCAAGCTCCAGGTGGATTTCCTGATCGATGACGAGTTGACCGAAATGCAAGATCAACAGTGGCGAGATATCCGAGCGTTGTCCTGAAACGCACCCCCTCACCCCTAACCCCTCTCCCCCAGGGGAGAGGGGGACAGACATATGCACCCACTCCTGCACTCCACCCGCCGGCACTTCCTCGGCGCCGGCTCGCTCGGCCTCGGGGCGGCGGCGGTGTCCCTGCTCGGCGGTCGGGCGTCGGCCGCTGACAACCCGCTGTCGCCGAAGAAGCCGCACTTTGCCCCGAAGGCGAAGCGGGTGATCTACCTGCACATGTCCGGCTCCCCGCCTCACCTCGACCTGTTCGACTACAAGCCGGAACTGGTGAAGTGGGACGGCAAGGACGTGCCGGATTCCTACCTGAAGGGGCGGCGGTTCGCGTTCACCTCCGGCGTGCCGAAGTTGATGGGCACCCCGCGGAAGTTCCAGCAGCACGGCAAGGGCGGCATCTGGATGTCCGACGCGGTGCCGAACTTCCACAAGCTGGCCGACGACATCACCGTCATCAAGTCGATGAAGACGGACGAGTTCAACCACGCCCCGGCCGAACTGCTGCTGTTCACCGGATCGAACCGTCAGGGGCGGCCGGGCATGGGCACCTGGGTGACGTATGGCCTGGGCAGCGAGAGCGAAAACCTGCCGGGATTCGTGGTGCTCATCTCGTCCGGGGTGCAGCCGAGCGGGGGGGCGAACTGCTGGGGCAGCGGGTTCCTGCCGAGCGTGTTCCAGGGGGTGCAGTGCCGCAGCAAGGGCGACCCGGTGCTGTATGTGTCCGACCCGAAGGGGATGGACCGCGACACCCGCCGCAAGACGCTGGATGCCTTACGCGACCTGAACGAGATGCAGGCGGCGGAACTCGGCCACCCGGAGACGGCCACGCGGATTCAGCAGTACGAGCTGGCGTTCCGCATGCAGACGGCCGTGCCCGAGGTGATGGACATCAGCAAGGAGACGAAGGAGGTACTCGACGACTACGGGGCGAAGCCGGGCGAGGCCAGCTTCGCCAACAACTGCCTGCTCGCCCGCCGGCTGGCGGAGAAGGGCGTGCGGTTCGTGCAGCTCTTCGACTGGGGGTGGGACTTCCACGGCACCAACCCGGCCGAGGACATCCGCGACGGGCTGACGAAGAAGTGCGCGACGATGGACAAGCCGATCGCCGCGCTCATCCGCGACCTGAAGAGGCTGGGCATGTTCGACGACACGCTGGTGGTGTGGAGCGGGGAGTTCGGCCGCACCCCGTTCCGCGAGGGCCGCACCGCCGGCGGGACCATCCTGGGCCGCGACCACTACCCGGACTGCTACTGCGTGTGGCTGGCCGGCGCCGGCATCAAACGCGGGTTCAGCTACGGCGAGACGGAGGAACTCGGGTTCGCGGTGAGCGAGAACAAGGTGCATGTCCACGACCTGCAGGCGACCATCCTGCACCAGCTCGGCATCGACCACACCAAGCTGACCACCCGGTTCCAGGGCCGCGACTACCGGCTGACCGACGTCCACGGGAACGTGGTGAAGGACGTGCTGGCCTGAGGTGACGAAAAAAGCCCACCCACGGCTGTGGGTGGGCTTTCGGTGCAGCCGTCTCACCCGGTCACTTCTTCTCTTCCTTCTTCGTCTCCTCCTTCTTCACCTCGTCTTTCTTCGCCTCGGCCGGCGGGGTGGGCGGGCCGCCGCGACCGCCGCCGCCGGTCCGGGCTGGCCTCTCCCGCGGCAGCATGTCCGGCAGGTTGGCGATCCGCATCACCGCCACCGACATCACCTGCGCCCCCTGAACGATGTTCGGGATCTTCACGTGGTCGAACGTGTCCGTCTGGGTGTGGTGGGTCAGCCGGTACTCGTCCGTGTCCTGGTCGCAGGCGAACCCGGGCACCCCGACGGTGTCGAACGACAGGTGGTCGGTGCCGCCCTGGTTCCGCATGTTCAGCCCCTTCCACCCGTCCACCTCTTTCAGGCTGACCAGCTCCGGCTCCAGCACGTCCCGCACCTTCGTGCGGCCCTGCATGGCCAGCCCGAGCACCTTGCCGGTGCCGGTGTCATGCACCAGGCAGGCGGACGTCTTCGCCATCTCCGCCTTGTGCCGTTCGACGTACTGCTTCGACCCGTGCAGCCCCTGCTCCTCGCCGGTGAACAGCGCGAACCGCACCGTCCGCTTCGGCTTGATCCCCTGCTTGGCCAGCGCCCCGAGTGTGCGGGCCACCTCCAGCACGGTGCAACTGCCGGTGCCGTTGTCCGTCGCCCCGGTGCCCAGGTCCCACGAGTCCAGGTGCGCGCCGATGACCACGAACTCGTCCGGCTTCTCGCTGCCGACGATCTCGCCGACGGTGTTATAAACCGTGATCGGGCCGGGGATGAACGTGTTGGTGATCTCGACTTCCACCTTCGGCTTCGGCCCGTCCTTGCTGGTGGCCAGCCGGTACAGCATGGCGTACGTCTCGTGCGACAGACTCAGCGACGGCATCGGCTCCTGGGCCGGCCGCCCGCCCTCGCCCGCCGCCATCCGCCCCCAACTGCCGTTGGTGACGATCAGGCCGTGCGGCTTGGCCGAGTCGGACAGCATGACCGCCGCCCCCTCCGCCCGCAGGAAGGCGGACAATTCCCGCTGGAACCCCATGAAGTCCCCGCCGAACCCGCCTCGCCCGCCGGCCGGCGGCTGGGCCGGGGGTTGCTCGGCCTTCTTCTCATCCTTCTTGGCCTCTTCCTTCTTCGGGTCATCCACGTCCGCGATCGGCTCGTCCTTCTTCGTCTCCTCCTTCTTCACCTCGTCTTTCTTCTCGTCCTTCTTCGGCTCCTCCTTCGGCGGAGCGGCCGGCTGCTGGGCCTGCGGGCGGGAGCCGAGGTAGCTCAGGTCGGTGACCGGGGCGACGTTCGACGGCGGACGGGACAGGATGAGCGCGTCCTTCAGTTTGCCCTTGTACTTGGCCAGGTCGTCCTTGGTGCGGGCGTCCATGTACACCACCTCGCCGGTGATCTTGCCCTTGGTGCCGGGCGTCCAGGCGTTGGCCGCCACCGGGATCTGCTTGCCCGGGTTCGGCTCGATCATCTTCATGGTGGCGGTGCCCCGCTCCCACCCGACCGGGATCTCCCACGGCTCCAGCTTCACGTTGGTCAGCCCGTACTCCTTCATCTTCTCGGCCGCCCACTCGTTCGCCTTCTTCAGGTTGGCCGAGCCGGTCAGCCGCGGGCCGATCACGTCGCACAGGTGCTGCAGGTTCTTGCTCACGTGCGAGTTCGCCTTGATGTCGGCGATGATCTTCTTGTCCAGGGCGACCGGGTCGGCGGCCGCGGCGTCGGCCTTGTCGGCCGGCTTGGTGTCCTTCGGCGACTCGGCGAACACCACCCCGGCGGACAGCGCCAGGAGCAGTGACGTCGCCGCGAGTCGGCGGACGGCGGGCGGGAACCTGAACATGAGGGCCTCCAGGGCGAGCGAGTGAGGTCGAACTGAGAGAGCGGTGAGAGGGAGCATTTTGCCCGAAGACGGACCGGACGGCAACAGGGTACCCGTCCGCCCGGTGATTCTCACCCGGCTCTCACCTGATTGGCCGGGGCGGAATTCGGGCGGCGGGGCCACACCTTTCGCGCCGGCGGCGGAAGGAATTTCGGACGGTTATCGCCCGCCGTTAACCGGCGGAAACGGCTGATATCCTTATTTTCCAGGCTCGTTTGACACGCGGTCGGATCACGTCCTACAGACACTCGCGTCCCGAGCTGCCGCGGTCCCCATCCCGTCGCCGCCTCAGTCCGGGTCCGCCTCCCCCGGCGGACTTTTCTCGCTCGGCCGCACCAGCCCTGATCTCGACTCCCCGGAGGGGTTCGTCTCATGACGAGTCTCCGTACGCGCCCGCACGCCTGGCGGTTGGAGTGCCTGGAAGCACGCGAGGTGCCGGCCGCCCTCCAGATCACGTTCGACTACCGGTTCGACGCCAGCGGGTTCTTCACCGACCCGACCCGCCGGGCGACGCTCGAACAGGCCGGGCGGGATGTGGCCTCGCGGTTGAACAACAGCGTGGACCTGGCCGCCATCACCCCGGCCGGCAGCAACTCGTGGACGGCCACCACCTTTGACCCGTCGAACCCGAGCCGGCAGGTGAGCGTGAGCAACCTGACCGTCGGCACCGACCAGATGGTGGTGTTCGTCGGGGCGGAGGCGGGCACGCTCGGCGGGGAGGCCGGGCTGGGCGGGTCCGGCGGGTACTCGGCGTCCGGCCAGAGCGACTGGTTCAACCTGCTCCGCGGCCGCGGGCGGTCCGGGTTCGCCTCGTGGGGTGGGTCGATCGCGTTCGGCCGGGACACCAACTGGAACTTCGGGCTGGGCGCGCCGGCCGGGGCGCAGACCGATTTCTACTCGGTGGCCGTCCACGAACTCGGGCACGTGCTCGGGTTCGGCACGTCCACCCAGTGGACCGGCCTGGTGTCCGGCGGCCGCTTCACCGGGGCGAACGCGCGGGCGGCCTACGGCTCCAACCCGCCGGTGGACTCCGGCCACTGGAAGCAGGGCATCACCGCCGGCGGGGCGGCCGTGTCCATGCAGCCGTACATCTCCGCCGGCACGCGGGTGACGTTCTCCAACCTGGACTACGCCGCCCTGGCGGACATCGGGTGGGACGTGAGCGCGGGCAGCGTGACCTCCCCGCCGCCGGCCACCTCCCCGCAGTTGGGCACGTTCGAGCCGGTGGTGGTCGGCGGGTCGAACGGCACGTTCCAGGTGTACTCGGTGACCGCCGGCCAGCTCACCCCGGTCGGCTCGCCGGTCGCCCCGTTCCCCGGGTTCGGCGGGTCCGTCCGCACCGCCACGGGTGATTTCAACGGAGACGGGGTGACGGACATCGCCGTCGGCGCCGGGCCGGGCGGCGGGCCGATGGTGAAGGTGTACGACGGCAAGACCGGGGCGGAGGTGCGGAGCTTCTTCGCCTACGAGTGGTACTTCGCCGGCGGGGTGATGCTGGCCGCCGGGGACGTGGACGGGGACGGGCGAGCCGACCTGGTGGTGGGGGCGGACCAGGGCGGCGGCCCGCGGGTGCGGGTGTTCCGCGGCGGCGACCCGAGCAGCGTGGCGGCCGACTTCTGGGGGATCGACGACGCGGCGTTCCGCGGCGGGGTGCGGCTGGCCGTCGGGGACGTGAACGCCGACCGGCGGGCGGACCTGGTGGTGGCCGCCGGGTACGGCGGCGGGCCGCGGATCGCCATCTACGACGGCCGAACTGTCGGCAGCGGGCAGACCCCGCGGCGGCTGGTGTACGACTTCTTCGCCTACGACCTGGCGGTGAACAACGGGGCGTATGTGGCGGTGTCCGACCTGAACGGAGACGGGTACGGGGACGTGGTGTTCGGGGCCGGGGTGGGGGCGATGCACGTGCAGGTGATCAGCGGGGCCACCCTCACCCGCACCGGGGACGGGGCGAAGGCGATGGCCGCCCCGCTTAGCACGTACATCATCCCGCAGGCGGACGGGTACACCGGCGGGGCGCGGGTGGCAGCCGGGGACTTCACCGGCGACGGCCGGCCCGAGGTGGTGGTCGGCACCGGTGGGCGGACGGGCGGCGGGGTGTACCTGGTGGGCGACGGCGGGCCGTCGTTCGAGCCTGCGTTCGGCGGGGCACTCATGCCGGATGGGGTGTTCGTGGGCTAAATGTAGTCGG
>CANJKY010000006.1 GCA_947474875.1 Gemmataceae bacterium | reverse complement strand
TGCCACGTCAAGGCACTTCAAAAGGAGTTCGCCGAACCGCCCGGCCCGAAGCTGCTGCGGCTCATCCCTGGCCTGGTGGTGACCACCATCGACAAAAGCTGCTCGGGCATGGCCGGCACCTACGGGCTGAAGGCGTCGGCCTACGACACCTCCCTCCGCGCCGGCCGGCCGATGCTGGACGAACTCGGCCGCCCGGAGATCCGGTACGGGTCCACCGAATGCGGGTCGTGCCGCATGCAGATGCAGGAGGGGGCGCGGAAGCGGACCCTGCACCCGGTACAATACCTGGCCGTGGCGTACGGGCTGCTGCCGCACCTGGAGCGGCGGCTGGCCCGCCCGCTGGGCAAACTGGTGACCGACTGATGTCCAACTCGTTCGTCGTCCACCTGTTCGCCGCGGTCGCCGAGCGGATGCGGGTGCGGGTGCTGGAACTCACCCTGCCGGCCGGGTCCACGGTGGCCGACGCGCGGGCGTGGCTGACCCGGTTTACCCCCGATGTCGTCGATCTGATCGACCGCTCCGCGGTGGCGGTGAACCACGAGTACGCCGCCGACGACCGGGTGCTCAACCCCGGCGACGAACTGGCCGTCATCCCGCCGGTCAGCGGGGGCTGATCCCGACCACTCGCCGGTATGCTAACACCATGTTCGCACTCACCCACGACCCCATCGACCACCACGCGCTCACCGAATCCGTCCGCCGCGACGGGTGCGGGGCGGTGGTGCTGTTCCTCGGCACCGTCCGCGACCTGAGCGGCGATCAGGTGACGGTGTTCCTGGACTACGAGGCGTACCCGCCGATGGCGGAGAAGAAGCTGGCCGAGATCGAGGCCGAGGTCCGCCGCCGCTGGCCGGTCGGCGAGATCGCGATGGTCCACCGGCTCGGGCGGATGGGGGTCGGTGAGGTGAGCGTGGCGGTGGCCGTCAGCACCCCGCACCGGGCCGATGCGTTCGACGCCTGCCGGTACGCCATCGACACACTGAAGGAGTTGGTGCCGATCTGGAAGAAGGAGAACGCCCCGGACGGCCGTTCGGAATGGGTCGAGGGGGGCACACCGTCGTGACGCCGCTGATTGACAGCTTTGGTCGCGTTCACAACAACCTCCGGATTTCGGTCACGGACCGGTGCAACCTGCGGTGCGTGTACTGCATGCCGGAGGACGTGACGTTCCTGGACAAGTCGGCGCTGCTGTCGTTCGAAGAGATGGCCGCGTTCGTACGGGCGGTCGCCCCGCTGGGCATCGACAAGGTGCGGCTGACCGGCGGGGAGCCACTGCTCCGCCGCGACCTGCACACGCTGGTGCGGCTGATCGACGATGTGCCTGGCATCCGCGACGTGGGGCTGACCACCAACGGCCTGTTGCTCGCCCAGCAGGCGGACGCGCTGTTCGCCGCCGGGTTGCGGCGACTGAACGTGTCGTTAGACACACTCGACGAAGGGCGGTTCCGTGAACTCGCCCGCCGCGACGGTCTAGACCTGGTGCTGGCCGGACTGGACGCCGCGAAGCGGGTCGGATTCACGAAGATCAAGCTGAACGCCGTGGCCATCCGCGGGTTCATCGAGCACGACGCCGTGCCCCTCGCCCGGTACTGCCGCGAACACGGATTCGAGCTGCGATTCATCGAGTACATGCCCATCGGGGCGGACTCGTGGGAGCGGGAGAAGGTGTTCTTCGCCCACGAGCTGCTGGACCTGCTCGAACGCGAGGTGGCGCCGCTCGCCCCGGCCGCCGACTACGACCCGACCGCCCCGGCGATGGACTTCGAGTACGCCGACGGCGGGCGGGTGGGCATCATCGCCAGCGTGTCCCGGCCGTTCTGCCGCAACTGCAACCGCCTCCGCCTGACCGCCGACGGCAAGCTGCGGAACTGCCTGTTCGCCCTCGACGAGACGGACGTGAAGGGGCTGCTGCGGGCGGGTACACTGGACGAGGCGAAACTGTCGGAGGTGGTGCGGGCCTGCGTGCGGGCCAAGTGGGAAGGGCACGAGATCAACACCGCCAAGTTCGTCAAGCCGCTGCGAACCATGCACCGCATCGGGGGGTAGAGTGTTGCCCCCTCCCCTCGCCTCGGGTACGCTGGAGTTCCCGTTCGCGGGCCACGTCTCAGGTTTCCGGCCCTCGCCCACCGAACGGCTCACGCGAGGTCTGCCATGTCCTTCCTCCCCGCCCTGACCACCGGGGCCGTCCTGGACGAGTTCACCGACGCCGTCGCCGACTGCGGCGGCAGCGTGTCCGGCGTGTTCAACGACGGCACGCGGCTGTTCGCCCGCTCCGTCCTGCCGACCGTGGACACGGTCCGCCGCACCGACGCCTTCCAGGGCGGGGTGGCGATCCGCGGCACCGAGAACGACGTGTGGCTGTACCCGTTCCTGTTCCGCCAGGTGTGTACGAACGGGGCGATTCTGGCCCAGACGCTCGACGCCCGGCACATCCCGGACCTGCACGACCTGGACCCGGACGAGGCGGCCGAGTTGGTCCGCGACGGGGTGGCGGCGTGCTGCGCGCCGGAGGTGTTCGGCACCAACATGGACCACGTCCGCACCGCCACCGAGCAGCAGGCGGACCTGGCCCTCATGCTCATGCCCATGCTCGGCCGGTTCCCGGAGGCGGCGAACGCCCACGTCCTCCAGCAGATCATGCGGACGTTCTTCGAAGACCGGGACGACACCCGGTTCGGACTGATGAACGCCGTCACCGCCACCGCCCGCGAGGCGACCGACCCGGACGTGCGGTGGCGGCTGGAGGAATTGGGCGGGGCGCTGGCCGTGGGCGTGCCATTCGAGCCGCGGCACCGCCCCCCGGCCGTCCGCTTCCGCGAGGCGGCGCAGATCGGGTAACAACCCGCTCCCAACCGACGGCGGGACGCCTATCATGCCGGTGCCCGCGGGCGGCGGCCTCATATCCCTACCGCCGCCGCGGGCAGTGTTCGACACCTCTCAGGAGTTCGACCCATGCGCCGAGTGTTGCTGGCCGTCGTCGCCGTGTTCGCCGTGGCCGCTGCCGCGTCCGCCGCCGACCCGACCGAGATCAAGCTGAGCGAGTTCAAGGTGAAGGCGAAGAACGAGGGGGCCGGCGCCGACCTGTACGGGGTGAACGAGGGCGAGGGGAAGATCTTCATGTACGTGGTGGCCGTCGCCACCGCCGAGTTCGAGGTGAAGGAGGACGGGGCGGTGAAGATCGCCATCGAGGCGTCCGGCGACATGGGGGCGAAGGATAAGGCGAAGTTCAAGCTGACCGTCGGCGGGAAGGAGATCGAGAAGGAGTTCATGCTCACCCAGAACGAGGCGAAGGTGTACACGTTCAAGGCGGACGTGAAGAAGGGCAAGAACAAGATCGAGATCGAGTTCCTGAACGACGACTACAAGGAAGGCGAGTACGACTGCAACCTGTACATCCACTCGGTCAAGTTCGAGAAGTGATTTCGTAGGGTGGGTCCGGTGAGGACCGAGACCCACGAATTTCCAACGTGGGTCTCGGTCCTCACCGGACCGGACCCACCCTACACGGTCGAGTTCATTTCTTCTCGCCCAGCTTCTTCGGCTGGGCCGGCGGCTTCGTCTCGCCGTACAGGTCGCGGTCCGCCTCGGCCTGTAGCCGCACCGCGCTGTTCTCGTCCGTCAGGTAGTACACGTTGTCGATCACCACCGGCTTCAGGTTGCACATGTTGCCGACGATCTTGAGCACCGTCAGCAGGCGGGTGTCGTTGAAGTTGGCGGTGATTTTGGTCGCCGCCCGCTCCTCGCCGTCCGGGAACACTTTCCACGCGGACGCCTTCACCACGATGTTCGCCCCGGTCCGCTCCTCCAAGTCTTCGATCACCTCCGCCAGCGGCTTGTTCTTGTACCGCACCGTCACCGGCTCGCCGTAGATGGCCTCGGCCAGTTGGTCCGTCGTCACCCGCGGCATCTTCTCCTCGCCGGGGGCGCCACCGCCGGGCAGGGTCGGCGGGGTGTACTCCGGCACCACCAGGATCTGATTCCCCTTGATGCGGTACGACATGCGGGCGTTCTCGCCTTCCGAGAAGGTGGCCCCTTGCGGCAGCTGAGCCAGTACCTCGCGGAGCACGTCCGTTAGCGGCAGACGGTTCACGCTCTTGAGCAGGAGCTGCTTCGCCCCCAGCTCGCGGAGTACGTCCTGCCGGATGCCCCGGCGGTAAAATGCAGCGGTGTCGATGCGGACCGACAGCCCGTGCTGGTCCTTGAGCAGTTGCACCAGGTCGTCGAACGCGAGTGTTTCCGGCAGGTCGGCCACGCCCGCCAGCGCCTTCATCACGTCGTCGCCCGACTTCACCCCCGGTGCCGGGGTCGATTCCAGCCGGCCCTGCACCGGCGGCCTGTCCGCCGGCGGCTTTGGCGGGTCGGCCGACTTCTTCTCCGCCTTCTTGTCGTCGGCGGCGGTCGCCTGGTACACGCCGAACCCGGCGGTGCCGAGCAGCCCGGCCGTCAGCACGGCCACGGCCAGCCACTTGGAAGAGATCGCGGTCATCGGGGTCACTCCGTTCGCGGTGGTGGTCAGGTGTTCGGAACCCGGCAGGGGGCAGCCGGCGGCGTAGCTGAGGGCGAGCGGGATCAGGTCCGCGGCCAGCGCCGCCGATCGCCCGGCCGCCGTCGCGGTGCCGGCCGACAGCACGGTTTCCAGGGAAACCAGCGCCGCCGCCGACACACCCCGCCGGAGCAGCCGGTCCCGCAGTTTGGCCTTTGCCGTGCTCAGGCGGGAATCGACCGTCCCCTTCGGGATGCCCAGCCGCTCGGCCGCCGCCGCGTTCGACAGCCCCTCGATCAGGCACAGCACGGCCACCCCGCGGAACTTGTCCGGCAGGCTGGTCAGTTCCTCGTCCAGCACCGCTTTCAGGCCGGCGTCGGGGTCGGGGGTCATCGGGGCCGCGGGGTCGGTGGTGAGCGGTTCCGGCCTCCGCCGGTGGACCCGGCCGCTCAGCTTCAGGGCGGTCAGGTAGGCCACCCGGTACAGCCAGCCGGCGAGGGACTCGCGGCCGACCTTGCCGGCGTCGCGGGCCAGGGCGAGGAACGCCACCTGGTGGGCGTCGTCCGCGTCCGGCCCGGCGCCCAGCCGCCGCTGGCACACGCTCAGCACCATCGGCCCGTGCCGGCGGACGATCTCGGCGAACGCCGCCTCGTCCCGTTGGGTCACGAACCGGTCGAGCAGGGCGGCGTCGGCGGGGGCGTCCGGCGAGTTCGGCGGAGCGAGGCGGCGGAACAGGACGGTCATCCCGGTCCGCAGGCGGGTGGTCATCGGTCGCTCCCGGTCGGGTTCCACAACCACAGTTCCGCGCCGCCCGCCCGCACTTCGGGGAAAATGCCAAATCCGTCGTCCCGAACCCCGTTACGTGGGTAGTACAGAATGCGGACAGCCCGGAGCGTCGTCTTTAGAGTAAGCGATGTGGGCGGGCGGGTGTTTGCCGACTTGGTGAACCGTGGCCGTTAGGCCGCGGGTGGTTGGAACCACCGGCCGGCTGACGCCGGGCCGTTCGACAGGACAGGGTGGGGTCCGAGTACCACAATGACCGACCGATACCGCTGCTCGTGCGGGTATCAGGCCGCGCCGGACGTGTCCGGGGTGGACGCGTCGGCCGTTTGCCCCGGCTGCGGGCGGCCCATCTTCGACTCGGCGATCACCAACGAGTTCCGCCCGCCGGCCGGCCCGGACCCGTTCGCCCCCACCCAGGACGCCAAGCCGGCCGACCGCACGCGGAAGCCGAAGCCGACGATCGCCCCCACCCCGCCGCCGGATCTGCCGGGGTACGACATCCTGGGCGAGCTCGGCCGCGGCGGGATGGGGGTGGTGTACAAGGCCCGCGACCACTCGCTGAACCGGGTGGTGGCGGTGAAGATGATCCTGGCCGGGGCGCACGCGGCGGACGCCGAGCGGGCGCGGTTCCGGCGGGAGGCGGAGGCGGTGGCCGCCCTCCAGCACCCCGGCATCGTGCAGATCTTCCACATCGGCGAGCACGCCGGCCAGCCGTACCTGGCGCTCGAGTTCGTGGACGGCGGCAACCTGGCCCAGCGGGTGGCGGCCGGCGACCTGATGCCGGCCGCGGACGCCGCCGCCGCCGTCGAGCAGGTGGCCCACGCCATCCAGTACGCCCACGACCGCGGCATCATCCACCGCGACCTGAAGCCGGCGAACATCCTGCTCGGGGGTGATGGGTCGGGGTCGTGGAGCGGTGACAAACAGCCGTCGTCCCGCAAGGAGCAAGGGGACAAAGGGGGCAATCCTACCCCGCCACCCCTCCACCCCACCATCTACAAGATCTCCGACTTCGGGCTGGCCAAGAAGGTGGACGAGACGATCGCCGTCGGGGCCGGGACGAAGACCGGGGCGGTGCTCGGCACGCCCAGCTACATCGCCCCGGAGCAGGCCACCGGGCAGCGGGTGGTGACCGCCACGGCGGACGTGTACTCGCTCGGGGCCATCCTGTACGAGCTGCTCACCGGCCGCCCGCCGTTCAAGGCCGACACCCCGCTCGAGACCGTCCTCCAGGTGCTCAACCACGAGCCGGTGCCGCCCACCCGCCTGCGGCCGAAGCTGCCCCGCGACCTGGAGACCATCTGCCTGAAGTGCCTCCAAAAAGACCCGGCCCGGCGGTACCAGACGGCGACCGAGCTGGCCGACGACTTGGGCCGGTTCCGCCGCGGCGAGCCGATCCTGGCCCGCCCGCTACCGGCGATCGTCCGCGGGCTGCGGTGGGCGAAGCGGCACCCGGCCGTGTCGGCGGTGGCCGCCACCGCCGCCGCCGCCGTGCTCGGGGTGGTGGTCATCCTGGGCGTGTCCGCTAAGCGGCTGGCCGACGCGAACGAGCAGAAGGAGAAGGAGGCGCAGACGGCCCGCGAGCAGAAGGAGGCGGCGGACAAGCTGCGGATCGAAGCGGAGAACGCGACGGCCACGGCGACGGCGGCGAACGCCGCACTGACGGCGGAGGTGGAGCGGAACCGCCGCACCCTGTTCGCCCTGCAACTGGCCCAGGTGGCCGGGTACTGCGAGCGGGATCCGGCCCGCGCCGCCCGCGTGCTCGACGACCCGGACCAGTGCCCGCCCGACCTCCGCGACTTCGCCTGGCGGTACCTGCGGCGGCTGTGCCAGCGGGACGAGCGGGCGTACCTCGGGCACGGGCGGGCGGTGAACGCGCTCGCCCTGTCGCCGGACGGGCACCTGGCCGCCACCGGGGACGACGCCGGGGTGGTGCGGCTGTGGAGCCCGGCCACCCGCGCCCCGTTCGCCGTGCTGGTCGGGCACGTCGGCCCGGTCCACGCCGCCGCCTTCTCCCCGGACGGCAGCACCCTGGCCACCGCCGGGGCGGACGGGGCGGTCCGCATCTGGCGGATGCCGCCGCAGTTCCTCGCCCTGATCCGCACCGCCACCCGCATCCTGCCGAACGCCCAGGAGGAGATCGCCCGCCTGCTGCCGAACGTCGGCCTCACCTCCACCCTCCGCCCGACCGCCACCGTCCGCGGGTTCGCCCACGCCGCCCGGTGCGTGACCTTCTCCGCCGACGGCCGGCTGCTGGCCGCCGGCGGGTCGGACCGGCGGCTCGGCCCGAACCAGTGGGACGGGGTGGCGAAGGTGTGGAGCGTGACCGACCTGGTGCCGAACGACGCCGTCTCCGGCACGCTCGGCGGCCCGGCCGCCGCCGCCGCGCACCACGCCACCGTCGGCCGGCTGGCCCCGGTGCGGACCGTCGGCGGGCACTTCAAGCCGGTGCTGTGCGTGGCGTTCAGCCCGGACGGCAAGACCCTGGCCACCGGCGGGGAGGACGCCGGGGTGCAGCTCGCCCCGCTGTCCGGCGACGCCCGGCCGGAGCAACTGCGGCAGCACGGCGGGCCGGTGTACGCCGTCGCGTTCAGCCCGGACGGCAAGACCCTGGCCACCACCGACAACGTGGCCGACGCCCCCGGGGTGGTGCTGTGGGACCTGACCCGCCGGCGGCCGGCCGAGCGGCGGAAGCTGCTCGGGCACGCGTTCGCCGTCCGCGACGCGGCGTTCGCCCCGGACGGGCAGACGATCGCCACCGCCGGCAGCGACCGGGACGCCACCGTGCGGGTGTGGGACGTGACCACCGGGGAGGAGAAGACGCGGCTGAGCGGGCACCTGGACACGGTCAACCGGGTGACGTGGCTGCCCGACCGCCGCCACCTGCTCACCGCATCCGACGACCGCACCGCCCGGGTGTGGCAGACCGGGGTGCGGGCGTGCGACTCCGCTTCGCTCGACCCGAACGAGCCGGTGCGGGTGCTGGCGGCCGCGGTGGCGGACGGCGGGCGGACGGTGCTCACCGCGACCGCCGACGGGGCGGTGCGGGCGTGGGCGGTGGACAAGCTGTTCGGCGACCGCCCGGAACAGGCCGAGCTGCCGGTCCGGTTCGCCCCGGTGAAGCCGGACGCCGACCGCGAGTGGCGGGTGTACGCGCTGGCGGTGGCGGCCGACGGGCGGCGGGTGGCGGCGGCCGACGAGCAGGGGGTGGTGGTGTGGGACGTGGACGTGGGCGACGGGCGGGCGCGGGCGGCCCTCCCCCGCCGGCTGCACCGCGGGCCGGGGTGGGCGGCGCGGTTCGCCGCCGACGGCACCCTGTTCGCCGCCACCGACGCCGGGCTGCGGTCGTGGGATCCGGTCACCGGGCGGGAGACCACCACCCCGCTGATGAAGCAGCACGCCGGCCGGCTGGTGCCGTCGCGGGCCATGGACGTGTCGGCCGACGGGCGGGCGGCGGTGGCGTTCACCCGGCACGGCACCGGCGTGTGGCTCACCCTGCTCACCCCGACCGCCGCCGTCCACGCCCAGCTCGCCGCGGCCGACCTGCTGTCCGCCGAGCTGTCCCCGGACGGCACCCGACTGGTGACCGCCCACCGCGGCGGGGTGCGGGTGTGGGCGGTCGAGGCGGCGGACGGCAAGCCGGCCCTGCGGCCGCTGGCCGAGGCGCGGGAGACCACCCTGTCCGCCCGGTTCGGGCTGGGCGGGCGGACGGTGTTCGCCGTCGGGGCGAACCGGGACGTGCTGGCCCTCGACCCGCTCACCGGTCAGGGACAGGCGGTGCTGTCCGGGCACGCCGACCGCATCGTCGGACTGGGCACCCTGCCGAAGGACGCCGGGCTGATCACCGTCGGCCGGGACGGGGTGGTGAAGCGGTGGCGGGCCGAGCCGCTCGGCCGACAGGACATCCGGCTGTGGGAGCGGCCGTTCGTCCGCCCCCGCCCGCCGGACTCGCCCGCCCCGCCGGGGAAGAAATAGCCGGCCGCCACCCCGAGTTGGGCTAGCCGCCGGCCGGGCGCGGTCGGTAGCCTGATCGGTCTCCGACGCACATCCCGGAAGGAGTCCGATGGCCGCTCGCGTCCACCCCACCGCCGTCGTGTCCGCCGACGCCGCCCTGGCCGACGGGGTGACGGTCGGCCCGTTCGCGGTGATCGACGGGCCGGTCGTGCTCGGGCCGGGGTGCGTGGTCGGCCCGCACGCCCACCTGACCGGTCGCGTGACCGCCGGGGCGAACAACACGTTCCACGCCGGGTGCGTGATCGGCGGCCCCCCGCAGCACCTCGGCTACCGGGGCGAGCCGACCGAGGTGCGGATCGGCGACGGGAACACGTTCCGCGAGCACGTCACCGTCCACCGCGGGATGCCGGCGACCGGCGGGGTGACGGCCATCGGCGGCGGCAACCTGTTCATGGTCGCCAGCCACGTCGCCCACGACTGCACGGTCGGGGACAAGGCCATCTTCGCCAACAACGCCCTCATCGGCGGGCACGCCACGGTGATGGACGGGGCGTTCCTGAGCGGGAACAGCTGCGTCCACCAGTTCTGTCGGGTCGGGCGGCTGGCCATGATCTCCGGCACCACCTCGATCAGCCAGGACCTGCCGCCGTTCTGGATCGTGCAGGGGATCAACATCACCCGCGGGGTGAACGTGGTGGGCATGCGGCGGGCGGGCATCCCGGCGGCGGAGATCCAGGGGGTGCGTCGGGCGTACCGGGCGATCACCCGCAGCGGGCTGACCGTCCGGGCGGCGCTGGAGGTGATCGAGGCCGAGGACGGCGGGCTGCCGGCGGTGCGGGAGCTGATCGAGTTCGTCCGCGGGTCGAAGCGGGGCATCTGCACCGGCACGGCGGGCGGAGGCGGTGATGACTAGCGCGGCCGTTCGAGCCTGGCGGTGGTGGTTCGCCATCCCGCTATCCCTGCGGATCGCCGTCGGGGTGTGGATCGCCCTCCTCGTCGGCGTGTTCGTCCGTGTGCTGATCCAGCCGCCGATGACCCAGTCGGTGGTACCCATCTACCTGTACGCCGGCGAGCAGTGGCGGGCCGGCGGGCCGCTGTACCACCAGAAGACGGGTATGGACCTGTACCGCAACCCGCCCGGCGTGGCCGCGCTGTTCGCCCCGCTGTCGCTGCTGCCGCCGAAGCCGGCCGCCCTGCTCTGGCGGCTGGCGTGCGTCCTGGCCTACCTGGCCGGCGTTCGTTCCCTGGTCCGCGACCTACTGCCGCCCCTGACGGCGGGGCGGCGGGCGGTGGTGTGGGTGTCCGCCGCGGTGCTGGCCATCCCGGCGGTGAACAACGGGCAGATCAACCTGATGATCGTGGCGGCGGCGCTGCTCGGCGCCGGGGCGTGTGCCCGCGGGTGGTGGGCGGCGGCGTGGTGGCTGGCGTTCGCGGGCTGGTTCAAGGTGTACCCGCTGGCCGTCGGGCTGCTGTGCGTGCTGGTCGCCCCGCGACAGCTCGGGTGGCGACTGGCGGTGACGACGGCGGTGCTGTTCGGACTACCGTTCCTGCTCCAGCACCCGACTTACGTGTGGGACCGGCACGTCGAGTTCGTCCACGAGATGAAGACTGACGACCGCACCGGGGCGGAGGTGTCGTTCCTCCGCGCCCCGCGAGACTGGACCGTCCTGCCCCGGGTGTGGTTCGACGTGGCGGTGCCGCGAGCGATCAGCCAGCCGGTGGCCCTGGCGGCGGCGGCGGGGCTGGCGGCGGTGGTGTGGGTGGGCCGGCGATCCGGGTTCCTCCCCCCCCTGCTTCTCGGCCTACTCTGGATCGTGTTGTTCGGCCCGGCGACGGAGATGAACACCTACTCGGTGCTGGCCCCGGTGGCCGGGTCGGTGGCCGTCGGCTCGCGATCGAAGTGGGTGTCGGCGTGCGGATGGGTGGCGAGCGGGCTGCTGCTGGCCGCCGTCGTGCGGGGCAGCTTCCCGTCCGACGCCGCGTTCAAGCTGGTGGAACTCCAGCCGATCGCGGCCCTGCTGCTGCTAGCTGGGGTGATCGGCGGGATCACCCTTTCCGCTTCCGCGTCGTCGCCGGGGGCGGCGGGGCCGGCAGCGGGGCCACGTCCCCCCGCAGGTTCATGATGAACGGCCGCACGTTGATGGCCACCCCGAAATCTTCCTGCGCCCACGCCTTCAGCTTGGCCGCCAGCGTGTAGCTGTGCTTGGCGTGCTCGACCGTCTCGCGGTGCTGCCCGTCCGGGGTGTCGTCGAACGCCCCCGCCTCGTCCCCCAGGAACGCCCGGTACGCCCCACAGTCGCGGTGTTCGATGACGTACACGTCGCCGAACTGCCGCAACTGGTAGGCGATGCGGAAGTGGTCGCGGAATGTCTGCTCCCAGTGCGGGTGGCGGCCGTTCGCCCCGAGCACCCCGAGCGCACACCCGGCGATGGTCACGTGGTCGTACCGGTTGGTCAGGTTGTCGTGGTCCATGAACTGGACGATGTCGTCCATCAGCCGCAGGTCCATGCAGGTGAGCAGCAGCACCGCCTTCCGCGGCGGCGGGTACGAGATGTCGTAGCTGTCGTGAAACAGGGACACGGCTGTACCTCTGGTGCGAAACGAGCCGCGACCGCCAGGGAGCGGGGGTCTGATCACCCCACTCCCTGGCGGTCGCGGCTCATCGTATCAGTGAGCGGAACGGGAGGGATTTGAACCCTCGATACGGGGATACCGTATACGGCATTTCCAGTGCCGCCTCTTCAGCCGCTCGAGCACCGTTCCGTTGTCGTCAACCGGACACCCCGCCCGCGGGCGGGGTTCGCCGCCGACCACGGAAGAATCCTAGCACCCCGGATAGGGGGCGACAACGGAGGCGCTCACCCGAACAGCTCCCGCAGTGGTTCGCCGTCGGTCATGGCCAGCGGGCGGCCGAGGCGGTCGGTCACGGTCTGCTGCGGGTCCACCCCGAGGGCATGGTACACCGTCGCCGTCAGGTCGGCCGGACTCACCGGCTTCTCCGCCGGGTCCGCCCCGATTTTGTCGCTCGACCCGTACACCTGTCCGCCCCGTACTCCGCCGCCGGCCAGCACCGCCGAGTAGCACCGCGCCCAGTGCTCCCGCCCGGCGCTGCTCCCGGAAATCTTCGGCGCCCGGCCGAATTCGCCCGCCCACACCACCAGCGTCTCGTCCAGCAGCCCGCGGTCGGAGAGATCATCCAACAGGGCGGCGAACCCGGCGTCGGCCGGCGGCATCAGCCGCGTCTTCAGCGAGCGGAAGTTGTCCCCGTGCGTGTCCCAGAAGTTGCGGCCGTCGTTCGGCCAGTTCACGCACACCAGCCGCACCCCGGCCTCCACCAGCCGGCGGGCCATCGGGCAGCACTGGCCGTGGGTGGTGCGGCCGTACCGGTCCCGCGTCCGCGGGGATTCGTCCTCCAAGTCGAACGCCTCCTGCACCCGCTGCTGCGTCAGCAGCCGGAACGCCTTCTCCTGGGCCGACGAGTACCCGGCGTCCGGCACGCTGCGGTCGAGGGTGTGCAGCAGCCGGCTGCGGTCGTCCATCCGCACCCCGCCATCGCCCAGGCCGGCGAGGCGGAAGCCGGGGGCGTTCGGGTCACCGGACACGAGGAACGGGTCGAACCCGGCCCCCAGCCAGCCGGCGTGCTGACCTGGGGCCACCCCGCCCGGCGCCGCCGGGTGCGAACACACCCACGGCAGGCTCACGAACCCCGGCACGCCCGGCGGCAGCGGGCGGAGCTTGTCCAGCATGGAGCCGACGTGCGGGGTGTCGTTGCGGCTGGGCGGGTCGGCGTCCGAGTTCGGCCGCGGGGCCAGCCGGCCGGTCATCAGGTGGTGAACGCTGCTCAGGTGGGCGACGTCGGTGTGGGCCATCGAGCGGATGACGGCCAGCTTGTCCGTCTGCCGGCTCAGCCGCGGGAAGTGTTCGCTGATCTGCAACCCTGGGACGACGGTGGGGGTCGGCTTGAACTCCCCGCGGACCTCGCCCGGGGCGTCCGGCTTCATATCCCAGGTGTCGAGGTGGCTCGGCCCGCCCCACATGAACAGCAGGATGACCGACTTTGCCCGCTTTGTGGGAGCGGATGCGACGGCCGGGGTGTCGAGCAGCGACGACAGGCCGAGGCCGAGGACGCCGAGCGAACCGGCGCGGACCAGGTCGCGCCGGGACGGCTGAAAGGCGGAGTGCATTCGGGCCACCGAGGCGGGGCGGGTGGCAGGTCGAGGACGACCCGCCGGCGGGAGACCCAAAGTGTAGCCCAATCCGCCGTCCGGTACAACCCGTCACTCCGCTCTTGGACCGCGGCCGTCCCGGCCGCAGCGGGCCGGAGGCCCGCGGTCCCAGTCAACCCGTCACTCCTGCTGGCGGAACTGGAGCCACTGGGCGAGGGCTGACTGCTCCCGGAACTTGGCGGCGTCGCCCAGCCGGCGGTACGCCTCGGCCAGCCCGGCGTGGTTCTTCGGGCGGAACGGGCGGATGTCCAGCGCCTGCTTGTACGCCCCCACCGATTCACGAGCGTCCCCGCCGAGCAGGTAGCAGTCGCCCAGGAACCGCCAGTCGTCCGCCTGCCGGCGGATCTGCACCAACTCCTTCAGGGGTGCGACGGCCTCCTTGTACCGGCCGGCCCCGAAATCCGCGTTCGCGGTCACCATCAGGGCGTACGCCCGCATCTCCGGATGGGCGTCCTTCGCCGCCAGCGTCTCCTTGGCGTACCCGGCCGCCTTGCGGGGGTCGCGGGGCAGGGTCAGTTGGGCCAGCCACTGCGTCGTCTCCGGGTCCCGCAGGCCGAGGGCGTAGGCCTTCTCCAGCAGCGGTAACGCGCGATCCTGGAACTTGGCCGCGAACTTCTCGTACCCCTGCTTCTCCCCCGCCTGGAGGTATGCCAGCGCCAGGTTCCGCAGGTTGTCCGCCTCGGACAGGTGCGACACGTCGCCGATCGGCTCCAGCGTCGGGGCGGTGGTGGGTGGTTGCGGCTTGGCGGTGTGAATGCCGATGCGGTGGTGGGAGAACGCCAGGTGCGGAATGTCGGTGTCGCCCTTCGGCATGTGGCAGGTCACGCAGTTGTCCGCCGGCGTCGTCTTCGCCCGGCTGTCGGCCGGCGCCTTGCACCTGGCCGGCTCGTGGCACGTCAGGCACTGCTGGCGGTGGTGGGCGGCCACGTCCTTCGGTTTCTGTTTGGCGTGCGGGTCGTGGCAGGTGATGCACGTCATATCCGAGTTCGTGTAACACTTGCTCTGCCGTAGCTGCTCGAAGTGGCCGGTGACGGTCATGCGGTCGCTGTTCCCGACGGCCCGATAATCGACCCGGTGGTCGGACAGCGGCATGCCGGGGCGGAAGTCGTCCGGCCCGCGACCGCGGAGCCGCACCGACGCCACCGCCCCCAGGTGGCACTCGGCGCACACCGCCTCCAGGAGCGGACGAGAAAGTTTCGCCGGGTTCACGATGGTCAGGTCCGGGCCGGTCGGGGCGGCGTTCCCCTTGTACCGCTCGGCGTGCTTGGACCCCGGCCCGTGGCAGCTCTCGCACCCGACGGCCTGCTCGCGGATGGCCAGCTTGTGGACCGCCCCGCCGGCGTTCACCGCCCCCCCGCTGTGGCACTTCAGGCACCCCTGCGTCACCTGCCGCTCGAAGCTCCAGTGCTGGGCGAAGTCGTACCCCGGCGACAGGTCATACTGTTTGCGGCCGGCGTAGTAGGTGATGGGCGATTCGAGCAGGAACCCGTCCACCTCGATCAGGTACGTGCGGCAGAAGTGCCCGGACCCGACCAGGTACCGCACCGGGTAGTCCAGTTTGGCCACCACCTTCCCCTTCGCGTCCTTGAGCGTCTCCTCATGCCGCAGTTTGCCGCCCTCCCGGTACACCCGGTAGGTGCGGCCGGACGGCTTGTGCTCGAAGGTGGCGTCCGGCGGCTCGCGGTCCGGGTCCACGTCCGCCAGCGCCTGACTGTGGGCGGTGAGCAGGTACGACTGGTGGTTGGTCTTGTGGCAGCCGACGCAGGCGGCGGTGCCGACGAACCCGGCGTCCGGCTTGGTGTTCAGGTACTCGCTGCCGGCGAACGGCGGAATCGGGACGGACCCGGGCGGGGCGGAAGGACTTGAAGGGCTGGCAGCCGAGGCGGAGGTGGTCGGGTCGGAGTTCGGGTCCGGGCGGACCGCCTGCCAGACGAAGTACCCGATCAGGGCGACGAGCGGCAGGGCGAGCAGGGCGGCGCGGAGCCGGGCCGAAGAGCGCGGGGTCATCACCGGACCTGACGGCGGAAGCGACCCCGGCAGTTATACCCGAGAGCAGCAGGGAAGGCAGGTGATTGTGAAGTAAGGTGAGACCTCACCCCTCAGCACATCACCGTCTTCCGCTTCTTCCCCTGCCGGCCCATCGAGACCACCTTGTCGAGGTACGCCGTCGCGTCCGGCACCTTGCAGTCCGTGTCGCCCACGTCCACCTCCACCACCCCGATCACCCCGGCCGTGGCCAGGGCCTTGTCCGCCAGCGGGACGACGTAGGTGCCGACGCTGATGACGAACATGACCATCGCGTACTTCGCCCGGTTCGGGGCGGTGTGGACGTTCGTCTCGACCCGCTCCAACAGGTCGGCGATCTCGTCCAGATCCAGTTCCTCGTCCGGCTTGAGAGCGAGCAGGCAGCCGTAGGTGGACCAGCCGGCGGCGGCGATCTGCTCCTTCTTCGAGTCGATCCACTCCAGGGCCAGCTCGCGGCCGAACCGGGATTCGGCCGCCGCCCACGCCACCGTGTAGCAACTGATCATGTGCCAGTACGCCGCCTTCACCCACTTGTTCAGCTGCGCTTTGGTCATTTGTTGCGGGTCGGAGACGAGTGCCGCCAGGTACATGGCGTCCGAGTTGCCGGTGTCGTACAGGGCCAGGGCGAGGGCGTGGTCCTTCTTCACCCGCTTCTGAATCACCTTCAGGTCGCCCACCTTCACGCCGAAGAACGGCTCCTTCGCCCCGTGACGCAGGAACGTCTTCTTCGTCTGCTCGCTGCCCTTCGCCGCCAGTTCGGCCATCACCTCGTCGAGCGTCATCGGAAGGCCCTCCGGTGGGACATGTACAAGTATTCCCACACCTGGGCGGTCGGTGCAATCACGGTTGCCCGCGGGCGGTTACAATTCGGGCATGGCTACGCCGATTTATCTGGACCACAACGCCACCACCCCGGTGCGGCCGGAGGCGTGGGAAGCGATGCGGGTTGTATCGGCCGAGGCGTACGGCAACCCGTCGTCGGCCCACGCCGCCGGCCGGAAGGCCCGGCAGCACCTGGAGGCGGCCCGCGAGCGGGTGGCGGAACTGCTCGGGGCCACGCCGGACGAGGTGGTCTTCACCAGCGGGGCGACCGAGGCGAACAATCTAGCCCTTTTTGGTTTGGTGAACCGCGGGTGTGAACCCGCGGGTGGTGTTCCGAACCCGGCGGTTGACACCGCCGGTTCACCCGAGCAGGTCCTCGCCGCCCCGATCGAACACCCGTGCGTGGTCGAACCGCTCAAGCATCTTGCGGCGGCCGGGGTCGCCGTGGATTGGCTGCCCGTCACCCCGCTCGGTACGGTCGAACAGAAGTCGGTGATTTCCCGTGTGACCGACGCCACCCGGCTGGTGTCGCTCATGCTGGTGAACCACGAGACCGGGACCGTGCAGCCTGTCCGCCACGTCGCCAAGACGCTGCCGAAGCATGTGCTGATGCACACCGACGCGGCTCAGGCGGTGGGCAAGATACCTGTGAACTTCGCCGACCTGGGGGTGACAGCGCTGACCGCGTCCGGGCACAAGTTCGGCGGGCCGAAGGGGGTCGGGGTGCTGGTGCTGAAGAAGGGGGTGAAGCTCCGCCCACTCATGTTCGGCGGGCACCAGCAGCGGGGCCACCGCCCCGGCACCGAGCCGG
>CANJKY010000005.1 GCA_947474875.1 Gemmataceae bacterium | reverse complement strand
TGGCGTAGGCACTGGAGGCGAAGCCGCGAGCGGCTTCGTGGTCGGCGAGAACCTGAGACCAACCCGGCAACCGCCGGCACGACGGAGAGGGTAGCCCTCATGACGCAGGACGAAGTGTTCGCCGAAGTGAAGGCGATCCTGACCGAATCCCTGAGCGTGGACGACGACCAGGTGACCCCGCAGGCCCGCCTGCAGGCCGACCTGGACGCCGAGTCTATCGACTTCCTGGACATCGTGTTCCGGCTGGAGCGGAAGTTCGGGCTGAAGATCGACCGGAACGAGCTGTTCCCGGAGAGCATCTTCCAGGGCGACCCGAAGTTCGTGCAGGACGGCATGGTCACACCCGGCGGGCTGGCCGAGCTGAAGGAGAAGATGCCGTACGCCGACCTGTCGGCGTTCGAGAAGAACCCGAAGTTCGAGCAGATCGGCGACCTGTTCACCGTCGACCTGATCGCCCGGTACGTGAAGTCCAAGCTGGACGCCAAATAAGTACCCAGGGCTTCCGCCCTGGGCTACATCCGGCGGTCCCTTCGGGACGCAAAGCATCTTCCCTTCTTCCGCCGCGGAGCGGCCGGCGGACGTAGCCCAGGGCGGAAGCCCTGGGAGACTTCGAGACCCCGTTCATGCGCTGGATCTGGATCGACCGGTTCACCGAGTTCGTGCCGGGCAAGTCGGCCACCGCCGTCAAGTGCCTGTCCGCCGCCGAGGACCACTTCGCCGAGCACTTCCCCGGGTTCCCGGTGATGCCCGCCCCGCTCATCCTGGAGGGGTTGGCCCAGACCGGCGGCATCCTGGTGGGGGAGGCCAACCAGTTCCGCGAGAAGGTGGTGCTGGCCAAAATCCCGTTCGCCAAGTTCCACCGCGACGCGGTCGCCGGCGAGGTGCTGACGTACAAGGCGGACGTGCTCGACCTGAAGCCGGAGGGGGCGATCGTGAAGGGCACCGTCATCTGCGGGGCCGACCCGGTGTGCGACGCCGAAATCTTTTTCGCCCACCTGGACCAGAACCGCGGGCGGCAGATGTTCGGCGACTTCAACTTCGTGTTCAGCGGCGAACTGGCGAACCTGCTCGGCATGGCTAAACTAGCGGCGTCCCAATCCCAACCCACTGACCCGCCGCAACTACCGCCGGCCACGCCGTAACCGATCATGACGATTCCGCAACGCAGGGCCGTGTTCACCGGGTTGGGCGTGCTCACCCCGATCGGCACCGACCCGGCCGCCTACTGGCAGTCCCTGCTCGCCGGCACCCCCGGCGTCCGCCGCATCGGGTCGTTCGACCCGTCCGCCCTGCCGTGCCAGATCGCCGGCGAGCTCCCGGGGTTCGACGCCAAGAAGTTCCTGCCGGCCGAGATGAAGTCCGCCCGCAAGGCCCTGAAGACGATGGCCCGCGCCATCCAGCTCGGGGTGTGCGCCGCGGAACAGGCGATGGCGGCCGGCGGGCCGAAGAAGGGGCAGATCGACCCGTTCCGGTTCGGCATCGAGTTCGGGTGCGTGATGGTGGCCACCGAGCTGGACGACCTGGGCAAGGGCGGGCAGGTGAGCTGCGAGGGGCCGGACTCGACGGTGAACCTGACCAAGTGGGGGGCCGACGGGCTGAAGAACGTGCCCCCGCTGTGGATGCTCAAGTACCTGCCGAACATGCCGGCCTGCCACGTCAGTATCAACTACGACGCGCAGGGGCCGAACAACACCATCACCAGCACCGAGACGGCCGGGCTGATGGCGCTGGGCGAGGCGTACCGGCTGCTCGGGCGGAACGCCGCCGACTTCTTCCTGGTCGGCGGGTGCGACTCCAAGACCAACCCGCTCAGCCAGAGCCGGTACAACGGGTTCTACCCGCTGACCAAATCGCACAACGACACCCCGGCCGCCGCCGTGCGGCCGTTCGACGCCGCCCGCGACGGGTGCGTGATCGGCGAGGGGGCGGCGGTGTTCGGGCTGGAAGACCTGGAGTTCGCCCGGAAGCGGGGGGCGACGGTGCTGGCCGAACTGGTCGGGTTCGCGTCCGGGTACGACAAGGGGAAGAAGGGGCCGGTGCTGGCCGGGGTGATCCGGAACGCGCTGAAGGAAGCGGGCGTCGGCCCGGCGGACGTGGACCACGTGAACGCCGCCGCCGGCGGGTGGCCGGAGCTGGACGCGTGGGAGGCCCGCGGCATCCGCGAGGCGCTCGGCGACGTGCCGGTGGTCAGTTACAAGGGGCTGTTCGGCAACACCGGGGCGGCGTCCGGGCTGATCGAGCTGGCGGCCAGCGTGCTGGCCCTGCAACACGGCGAACGGCCGGGCACGGTCAACTGCGACAAGGTGGCGGCGGACTGCCAGGTGAACGTCCACATCGGACCGCCGCGGAAGGTGACAAAACCGGTGGCGGTGAAGCTGGCATACACCGACCGCGGCCAGTGCGCCGCGGCGGTGGTGCGGAAGGTGTAGGGTGGGTCCAGCGGGCGCTCCGCCCGCGCCGACCCACGCGGGGTGACACATGCACCGTCTCCTCCTTCCTGCTGCCGTTCTCGCCTTGACCGGCTGCCAGGGTTGCCAACAGTCGAACGGACCCGCGGTGGCGACTCCTGCCCCGATAATTGTGGTTGAAGAGAATCAACTGGTCGGGCTGACGGTCCGGGAGGCGATCACCAAGCTCGGTGCGGCGGAAGCGGATTGCGATATCGATGACGAACCACCGGGCATCGCCCGGTCTGTGCGGGTGAAACTCGACGACGGGCGGACCGTCAAGCTGTCGATCGACCGGCATCCGGGCATGATGCGGGAGAACCGGGACTGGCCGTTCGAGTTGGTCGCGGACAAGCCGGTGGTAAGAGTCGAATAAGGTGTGTGCGTGGGTCGCCGCGGGCGGAACGCCCGCTGGACCCACCCTACGGGGTGCTTTCATGCGTCGTCGCGTGGTCATCACCGGCATGGGGGTCGTCACCCCGCTCGGGCACTCCGTGGCCGACATGTTCGGCCACCTGGTCGAAGGGAAGAGCGGCATCGATCGCATCACCCACTTCGACGCCCGCACCTTCCCCACCACCTTCGCCGCCGAGGTGAAGAACTTCGACCTGGGCAAGTTCCTGCCGTCCGCCGCCCGGTACGGCCAGTGCGGGGTGAACACCCGGTTCGCCCTGGCCGCGGCGAAACAGGCGTTGGCCGATTCCAACCTGCCGGCCACCGGCGACCGCACCCGCATCGGCGTGTATATGGGGTCGGGCGAGGGCAGCGAGGACTTCCACACGGTGATCGGCGGGTGTGCGGCGGCGGCCGACGCCAGCGGGTACAAGGTGGACCCGGGCAAGTTCGCCGCTTACGCCGCCCGGCACCTGAACGCCCCGGTCGAGGCCGAGCTGGAGATGCACACCACCGCCGGCCACCTGGCGGAGGAGTTTGACCTGCTCGGCCCGAACTTCACCTGCCTGACGGCGTGCGCGGCCAGCGCCCAGGCGATCGGCGAGGCGGCCGAGATGATCCGCCACGGCGACGCCGACGTGTTCGTGGCCGGCGGGTCGCACTCCATGATCCACCCGTTCGGCGTCACCGGGTTCAACCTGTTAACGGCCCTCTCGACCCGCAACGACAGCCCGCAGACGGCCAGCCGGCCGTTCGACGCCACCCGCGACGGGTTCGTGCTCGGCGAGGGCGGCGGGGTGGTGATCCTGGAGGAGTACGAGCACGCGACGAAGCGGGGGGCGCCGATCTACGCCGAACTCACCGGGTACGGCACCACCGGCGACGCCCACGCCATGACCGACCCGCACCCGGAGGGTCGCGGGGCCAGTCGGGCGATGAAGGACGCGATTCGGGACGCCGGCATCAGCCCGGCCGACCTGGGGTACATCAACGCGCACGGCACCAGCACCCCGGCGAACGACGAGACGGAGACGCTGACCATCAAGGCGGCGTTGGGCGAGGCGGCGTACAAGGTGCCGGTGTCCAGCACCAAGAGCATGCTCGGGCACCTGATCGCCGCCGGCGGGGTGGTGGAACTGATCATCGCGATCACCGCCATGCGGCGGGGGGTGCTGCCGCCGACCATGAACCTGCACCACCCGGACCCGAAGTGCGACCTGGACTACATCCCGAACGCGGCGCGGGAGGTGACGGGCATCCGCCACGTGGCCAGCAACAGCCTCGGGTTCGGCGGGCAGAACATCACGCTGGTGGCCAGCCGGATTTGAAGATGAAGACGGCACGCGGATGACGCGGATTTCAGCGCAGCTGAACACGGATCAGAAATCTGGATTTCATCCGTGTTCATCTGCGCTGAAATCCGCGTCATCCGCGTGCCGTTTTAATGCCAAAAATCGCGGCGGGCCGCCCGCGGTTGCCCGCGACGACCCGCCGCTCCCCCGAACCCCTCTCCCCCGAGAAGGACGCCAGAGTTATTTCTCGAACACCGCGTCGCCCAGCCCGCCGTTCACCTTCAGGCTGACGAAGCTCACGCACTCGATCAGCTCGCCGCTCGCCTCCGCCCCCTTCGGCGCGTCGTACGCTTCCATCCGCACCGGCAGCTTCAGCTCGCGGTCGAAGTACACCACCACCCGGTAGGCGTACCGGCTCATGTGGGCCCGCTCGCAGAACACCTCGTACCGGGTGCACGGGCGGTTGTCGAACGTGTACTCGCCGACCAGGATTTGCGGGCTGGTCTTCGCCTTCTTCTCCGCGTCCATCGCCGCGTCCACCCGCTTCAGCATCGCCCCGATGCCGGTGTCGGTGATCTTGTGCCGGCTGTCCACGTTCGCCTTCGGGTCGTCCGCGCTCACCGTCACGAATCCGCCCACCCCGGCGATGCCGGCCGCCCGCACCCGCACCTTGTCGTCCTTCTTGCCGGCCATGTACGCCAGCTCCTGCCCGAGCAGCGGCTTGGGCGCCAGCGTCTTGGTGTAGATGGCGAGCGGCTCGGTCCGCACGCGGATCTCGGCCGTCTGCTCCGGCTGTAGCTTCCCGCCCACCCGCTCCTGTCGCACCATGTACCCGCTGTAGTCGCGGGTCTTGGCGTACACCGCCTTCGCCTCGGCTAGCGCCTTCGGCAGCGCCTCCACCCCGTTCACCGCCGGCTCGGCGGACGTCACCTTGGCGGCCACCGGGGTGATGTCGGTCGCCGGCAGGGTGAGCTTCGCCGGCGGGTCGGCGGCGACCGCCCCGGCCGCCGTTGCCCCGACGAGCGCCCCGGCGACCACCGCCCCGACCCCGAACCGCTTCAGGCTGTGTGCGAACGTCATGTGTGGCCCTGCCGGACGGTTACACCGCGGCCGTCAACTCGCCGCGTGAGGGGGGCCACATAGCGTGAGGAATTGCCGCTGACTAGGGGAGTTTGCTCGAACTGGCGAACCCGGCCTGCCAGGGCCGCGGGTGCGAGCCAGTCGTGACTCGCAACCGCGGCCCTGGCGGGCCGGGTTCGCCAAATTACCGCGGGACGCTCAGCCAGATGTCGCCGAACGGCTCCGGCTGTTCCACCCACACCTCGAACCGGCGGATGAGTTCGAGCGCCGCCAGGAACAGGCCGATCAGCCGGCTGCGGTGGTGCGGCGGGATGAACAGGCCGACGAACGAGATCCGCCCCTCGGCCCGTAACCGCATCCGGATTTCGTCCTCGTACACGTGCTGCGGGGTGTCGTCCACCACCACCGCCTGCGGCTGGCTGGCCTGCGTCTCCCGCATCAGCCGGGCGAACGCGCTCACCAGATCCCACAACTCCACCGCCCGCACCGCCGGGGCGCCGGGGCGGGCCGGCTCTTCCGGCTGCACCCGCGGCAGGAACGCCGCGTGCGACTCGGCCCGCTCCTCCAGCTCCCGCGCCGCCTCCTTGAACCGCCGGTACTCAAGCAGTTGCTTCACCAGTTCCCGCCGCGGGTCCGGCCCTTCCTCATCCGCATCCAGCGGGGTGTCGTCCGGCACCAGGGTGCGGCTCTTGATCTCCATCAGGGTGGCGGCCACCACCAGGAACTCGCCGGCCAGTTCCACGTCCAGGTGCTGCACCACCCGCAGGTGGTCGAGGAACTGGTCGGCCAGTCGGGCGATGGGGATGTCGAGGACGTCCACCTCGTCCCGCTTGACCAGGTACAGGAGCAGGTCGAGCGGGCCGTGGAACGCGTCGAGGTGGACCAGGTAGCTCATGGCGGGCGGGGCAACAGGGGGAGCGGCGGGGGAAACGCTCACGCCGGTAAGATCGGCAGGACCGGCAGGTTGGCTTGAACTGTTCACTTCCGGCGAATTGTTGGCACCGCTCTTGCCGCCTTCCACACCGGACCCCGATACGGGGACGTTTGCGAATTCGCCCGGAGGTGTTAACCATGCCGCATCGCAAGAAGAAGCACGACGCCGTTGTCGGCGTGTTCGAGTCGAAGGAGCGGGCGGATCGGGCCGTGGAGGAATTGAAAAACGCAGGATTCGCCGAGTCGGAAATCGGAATGGTGTACCGGAACGAAGACGGGAAGACGGTGAAAACAGGAGCCGCGGACGAGACTTACGCCGAGGAGGGGGCGGTCGCCGGCGCCGCCGCCGGGGCCGGAGTGGCCGGGCTGGTATCGCTCGGCATGACGTTCGGGGTGATCCCAGTGGTCGGCCCGATCTTGGCGGTCGGCCCGCTGGCGGCGGCACTCATTAGTGCGGCCGGCGGGGCGGTGGCCGCCGGGCTGGCCGGCGCGCTCATCGGCTGGGGCATTCCGGAGGAAGACGCCGCGTACTACGAGGGCGAGGTGTCGGCCGGCCGCTTCCTGGTGACGGTGAGCGATCCGGGCGAGAAAGCCGCGGAGGCGCGGAAGGTGCTGCACCGGCACAGCGGGTTCGACCGTTCCGCCTGGGAGGCGGTACGGGCCGACCGAGCGAACATCATGCACGATGGGCAGTTCCGCGCCGAAGACGGGCGGGTGATCCAGTTGCGGGAAGAGCACCTGCGGGCGGACAAGGAGACGGTGAAGCAGGGTGACGTGAAGGTGCGGAAGGAGGTGCGGACCGAACACCAGAAGTTCACCGTGCCGGTGGAGCGGGAGGAGGTGGTGATCGAGCGGCGGCCGGCGACCGGGCGGGCCGGCGGCGATCTGCGGGCGGAGGAAATCCGCATCCCGGTGAAGGAGGAGAAGGTGCGGGTGACGAAGGAGGCGGTGGTGAAGGAGGAGGTGGCGGTGGGCAAGCGGAAGGTGCGGGACGCCCAGACGGTGGAGGGCGACGTGCAGAGCGAGGAGCTGGTGGTCGAGTCGGACGGGAACGCCAAGGTGCGGACGACCAATAAAGGCAAGAAGTGACGCCGGTTTTTCAAACGGCGTAAGCCGCCGGGTGGCGTTCGAACGCCACCCGGCGGCTTACGCCGTTTCACCGCGCCCCGACCGCTTCGGCCAGCTCCGGCCGCGGCTGCACCGCCCGCCGCGCCTGCTGGTTCTGCACCACCGCGTCGGCGATGAACACAGCCGACGCCACCCACACGCACCCCATCGCCGCCCACTTGTCCCAGGTCATCGCGTCCCACTCGCCGAGCACCGTCACCGCCAGCAGCAGTTGCACCGTCGGCGACACGAACTGGATCATCGCCTGTGTCACCAGCGGTATGCGGCGGATGCTGAGCGTGTAGGTGAGTAGCGGCACCACCGTCACCACCCCGCCGAATGCCAGCCACCCGCTCAGGGCAAGGTCGCGGCCGAACACGGCCGTGCCGTCCCACATCTTGACCCCGACGTACCCGGCGCACGGCAGCACCAGCAGCAGCGTCTCCACCGTCAGCCCGGTGCCGCTGTCCACCGGGATCTTCTTGCGGATCAGCCCGTACAGGCCGAACGTCACCGGCAGGGCCACCGCCAGCCAGGTGAATACCCCCTGGACGACGAACGGCACGGCCACCCCGAAGCTGATGAGGGCGAGGGCCGGGTAGTGCGCCGGCCGCAGCCGCTCGCCCAGGAACAGGGTGGCGAGGAAGGCGTTCACCACCGGCATCATGTAGTACCCAAGGCTGGCCTCGCTCACCCGGTGGGTGACGGTCGCGTGGATGTACAGCAGCCAGTTGCCGGACAGGAAGGTGGCGGACAGGAGCAGTGTGAAGAGCAGCCGGCGGGAGCGGAGGACGGCCCACAGCTTCCCCACCCCTCCCGGGGTGAGCATCGTCAGGGCCATCATCAGCGGCATCGACCAGCCGATGCGGTGGGCCAGGATCTCCGGTGCCGGCACGTCCTTCACCTGGGCGAAGTACAGCGGCACCGCCCCCCAGCACAGGTACGCGACCATCCCGAACGCCAGGCCGGCCCGGAACTGCGAAGAGGTCGGCACCCGAGGAAGCTCCGCGACGAGGGGTGAGGTCAGTGTAGGGCGGACCGAGTGACCCTGGGAGCGCGGACCTCCGGTCCGCATTCCGCAGAGCGGGCCGGAGGTCCGCGCCCCCAGGAACCACCCGCTTGCGTCCGCCGACTGGGGGGATACCGTAGGGGTGTCCAACTCTTACCCGTCGCTCCGGTGGAGGGTGTTCGGATGGCCCGCCCCGTTTCGCTCGGCTGCCTCCTGACACTGCTCGCGGCCGCGCCAATAGCTGCCCAGTTCGGTCGCCCGCCGGTTCCGCCGACCCCACCGGTCATCTCGCGGCCGCCGATCCTCCCCCCACAGCCCCCGGCCGGTGGGAACCGCCCGCCGATCGTCGTGGAGCTGCCGCCGGGCCAGCGGCCGGAGCAATCGCGGCCGACCATCGTTGTGCCGAACCCCGGGATGCTGGCGGTGGTGGGCGGCGTTTACGCGGCGAGGTGGGCGGCGGTTTCGCCCCCGCCGGAGATCGTTGCCACCCCGTCGCAGCCGGCGTTCGACTGGCCGGCGATGCTGGCGGTCACTGGCGGGGCCGGCACGCCGCCGGACGACAAGCCACCGCCGTGGTTCTTCCCGTCCCGCGACACGGCCGCCCCGCCGCCCCCCCAGGCGGACGACACCGACTGGACGACATGGGCGGTCGGCGGTGGGGTGGCGGTAGTGGCGGTGGTCGGGGTGTTTGCGGCGGTGCGGCCCCGCGGCGGGCGGGTGCGGGTGTTCGACGTGCCGCCAGGCGAAGCGCCGCTCTGGGTGCGGCAGGCGTGGGTGGGGGTGGAACTGCCGACCGTGCGGCGGCAGCCGCGGGCGGTGCCATCGTTCCAGGTGCTGTCCGGAAGCCACGTCGAACCGGGGCTGGGGTACGAGGTGCCCGGCCCGGCGGCGGTGGCGGCCGTGTCGGCGGTGAACCCGGCGGCGGCCGAGTGGTGGCGGGCGAACGTGCCGGGGGTGCTGGACCCGCGGTACACCCTGGTGTTCCCGGCGGACGTGTGCGCGCGGATGGGGTGAGGCGGATGCCTTCGCTGGTGTCCCGGCTTTAGCCGGTCTTCTCGACGATTACAGACCGCCTGAAGGCGGGACACCAACAGCTTCCGCCACCAGCCGGTGGAAGGCGTACCCGCCGTTCTCCCGCTTTACGCTGAACCGCCCGGTGGTGTAGCTGCGGCTGCCCAGCCCCCGCTGCACCTGTTCGCAGATGAGCACGTCTTCGGCCTGCACCTCATCGGCCACCGCCACGCTGTTCGCGATGAACGCCTCGTCGGTGCCGGCGGCGAAGTAGAAGTCGAAGATCACCCTGCAGCGGTCCGGGGCGAGCGGCAGGACGAGGTTGGTGTCCATCACCCCGCTGTAGATGTTCACCATGAAGTTCGGCCACAGCCACCAGTACGCGGCGTCGCCGGTGCGGGTGGCCCCGACCGCCCCGCCGGCCGCCTTCAGCGGGCTGGTCTGCACGCTGCATCGCGGGAACACGTCGGTGCGGTACTGCTGGTAGTCGATCGCCCCGGCCAGCGCCGGGTGGACGGTGTTCACGTGGTACCCGCCGTCCAGGTAGTTATCGACGTACACCTTCCAGTTGCAGGCGAGGTCGTAGGACCGGCGGGCGTGCCAGAGGAGGTTCGAGACCTCACCCCCCGGCCCCCTCTCCGAGCCGGAGATGGGGTGTTCAACGGCCGAACGCTCCCGAACCCCCACGACGGCACTCGATGAGGCACCGGTTTCACCCGACTGCGTTTCGCTCTTGAACACCCCCTCTCCGGCTCGGAGAGGGGGCCGGGGGGTGAGGTCTCCGGTGAACGGGTAGAAGTATGTGTCAGGTGCTTCCGAAGGTGTCTCGACCCTCACCCACACCCACGGGCCGAACACCTCCACCCCGCCGACCGGCACCAGCCCGTTCGTGTCCTTGTTGAAGTCGCACACCCCGTCGAACTCCGGGGTGCCCTTCAGCCGCCCGGCCAGGTCGTAGGTCCAGCCGTGGTACCGGCACCGCAGCTTGCCCACGCACCCGGCCGCGTCGTTCAGGATGGGCGACGCCCGGTGCCGGCACACGTTGAAGAACGCCCGCAGTTCGCCGTCGTCGCCCCGCACCGCCAGCACCGGCTCGCCGGCGACATCAGCGGTGACGTACTGCCCCGGCTCCGCCACCTGCTCCGTCCGGCCGACGAACTGCCACGACCGGCCGAAGATGGCCGTCCGCTCGGCGGCGTGGACGGCCGGGTCGGTGTACCACGAGGCCGGCAGGGTGTGCGCCCGCTCCAGTGGCAGGGCGGGGTCGAACGGCGACAGCGGGGGGAGGGCCGGGGTCACTTCCCGATCTCCTGAATCGGCTCGTCGCCGGTCGGCTTGGGCAGGTGCGGGGACAGGCCGAACGGCCCGCTGTCGTATACCCCTCCCCGATAGTGGATCGTCCTGGTGCCGGTGATGCTGCCCTCGCCGTCCGGCTTGCCGTCGTAGTGGACCTGGTGCTTGCCCAGATACTGCTTCACCATCTGCACCCGGCCGGTGGAGCGGTCCCACTCGCCGTCGAACGTGAACCGGCCGACCATGTCCACCCCGTGCCCGCTCACCGTGCCGTCCGGCTGGAAGTGCAGCTCGAACTCCTTCATCGGGTGCCGGCCGACGCGCGACTGGTGCCAGTAGCCGATCCAGGTGCCCGACGGGTACATGGGTGTCCTCCTACGCCTTGTACAGCTTCCGCTCGCGGACGTACTCCTCCACGCCCCGCGGCATCAGGAACCGCACCGTCTTCCCCTCGCTCACCCGCTGACGGATGTCCCGGCTGGCGATGTCCACCTGCGGGCACTCGACCACCTGCAACCGCACCTGCCCGGCCGGCACCCCGATCCGCGCCGCCAGCTCTGCCGCCGACATCAGCGTCACCCCCGGCCGCGGCACCGCCACCAGCTTCGCCAGCTTCACCACCTCGGCCGGCTTGTACCACGTCGGCAGGTCGTTCAGGCTGTCCCCGCCGATGATGAGGGCGAACGAGTGGGCCGGGTGCCGGGCCTGGAGTTCGGCGAACGTGTGGGCGGTGTAGTTCGGCGGCGGCAGTTCCTTCTCGATCGGCTCGACCCGGAACGCCGGCTGGCCGGTCGTCGCCAGCGTCACCATCTCACACCGCTGCTCGAACCGGGTGATCTGCCGGTCGGCCTTGTGCGGTGGGACGTAGCTGACCAGGAACCAGATCTGATCCAGCCCGGCCTCCTCCCGGCACCGCTCGGCCAGGATCAGGTGCCCGGTGTGCGGGGGGTCGAACGTGCCGCCGAAGACGCCGATGTTCATGGGGGAATCCTATCCGCCATTCCCCCCGCCGCCCGCCCCGGCGATAATCCCCTCATGCCAGACGCCCCCCCGTTCGAGTTGGGTTACGACCGCGGCACGGTGATCGTGTCAGCCGGGCCGCCGGGGTTCGACCTCGCGTCCCTGCCCGGCGTGCGGTTCGACCCCCGCACCTCCACGCACCGGGCGCAGGGGCGGTTCTACCGCGGCATCGTCGAACTGCTGAAGCGGGAGAAGTTGGAGTACACGGACTTGGCCCGCGGGTGGGACAACAAACCGCTCGGGTGGGCGGTGAAGTCGGACCGCACCCCGCACCCGCACCAGGCGGAGGCGGTGACGGCGTGGTGGCGGGCCGGCGGCCGCGGGGTGGTGGTGCTGCCCACCGGCACCGGCAAGAGCTTCGCCGGGGCGATGGCGATCGAGAAGGCGAACCGGCCGACGCTCATCGTGGTGCCCACGCTGGTGCTCATGAACCAGTGGTACGCCGACCTGGAGAAGATGTTCGGCGTCGAGGTCGGGCTGCTCGGCGGCGGGTACTACGACTTCAAGCCGCTGACGGTGACGACGTATGACTCGGCGTACATCCACCTCGAACGCTGGGGGCACAAGTTCGGCCTGCTGGTGTTCGACGAGGCGCACCACCTGCCCGGCAGCACGTTCCAGGAGGCGGCCATCGGCAGCCTCGCCCCGTTCCGCCTCGGCCTGACCGCCACCCCGGAGCGGCAGGACGGCGGGGAGGCGCTGTTCCCGGACCTGATCGGCCCGATCGTGTACCGGCGGGAAATCCAGGAGATGTCCGGCGAGTACCTGGCCGACTACACCGCCCGGCTTGTGTTCGTGGACCTGACGCCGGACGAGGAGGAGGCATACAGGACGAACCGCGAGGCGTACCGCCGGTGGGTGGCCGACCGCGGCATCAACATCAGCGGGCCGAACGGCTGGCAGCGGTTCATCTTCGAGGCGAGCAAGACGGCGGACGGGTGGGAGGCGCTGCGGGCGTACCGCGAGCAGAAGCGGATCGAGCGGCAGGCGAGCGGCAAGTTCAAGGCGCTGGAGAAGATCCTGACCGATCACGCCGGCGAGCGGGCGATCATCTTCACCGCCGACAACGCCACCGTGTACCAGATCGCCCGCCAGTACCTGGTGCCGGCCATCACCAACCAGACGAAGGCGAAGGAGCGGAAGGTGATCCTGGAGCGGTTCCACAGCGGGGAGTACACGGTGCTGGTGGCCTGCCAGGTGCTGAATGAGGGGGTGGACGTGCCGGCGGCGAGCGTCGGGGTGGTGCTGAGCGGCAGCGGGAGCGTGAAGGAGAACGTACAGCGGCTCGGCCGCATCCTGCGGAAGTACGGGGACAAGCAGGCCACGCTGTACGAACTGATCGCCCGCGGCACCGCCGAGGAGTTCGTGTCCGACCGCCGCCGCCAGCACGGGGCGTTCCAGTAAGCGAATCTGTCTTTCACCGCAGCGTAGAACGCACTACCATTGGCAGGAGCGTTTAACACTCAGGCGTGCAGAGCGTTCCCCATGAACCGCCCGGTACGACGTCGGGTTCTGCTGTCGGCGTCGGCCTTCGGGTTGCTCGCCGTGCTCGGTCTGGTCGTGTGGCTCGTGGCCGGTGGGTGGCAAAAAGTGAAGTCGCAGCAGGGGGAAGAGGTCGCCGAGAACACCGGGCAGACAGATACCGGACCGGAAGAGGAATTGACGCGGCGGGTGGCGGAACTCCGGGCCGATGCGGCACTCGTAGAGAGGAGGCGGGACGAACTGTTCGCTTCTCTTGAAGCGGTGCCCCCGGAGCATCCGTTGTTCCGCTCGGCTTACCGCGACATCATCATCATCTCCGCATCCGAACTGAACCGGATGGCCATGTTCACCGCGAACCCGGGATTCGCGGGCGCAATGGGTGGAAAGGACAGTGAGCGGGGCTGGTTCTTCTCTCGGCTCGCCGATTTAGTCCGAAAGTACCCGAGGGTTTGTTTGCCAGTGGTGGTGGAACTTCTGGGGCACCCGGACCCCAATGTGCAAGGGGTGGCCACCGGATGTCTGGAACTGAACATCATCAGCAGTTCGAGTAGTGCCAAGTTTATCGAATCCTTCCTCGCAGTCGCGCCGCTTATCGTTGCTGGAGTCGCTGGATCGGATGAGGCTGTTGCCAGGTATGTCCAATTCCTCGCTGTAGTCACGGGACAGAAAAGGGAAGTCGCCGCCAGTCTGACGCCCATGCTCCGACATCCGCGGCCCCACGTGCAGGTCATGGCGGCCGAAGTTTTCGGAAGTGGATATGGCCAGTTGGCGCCGAAGGCGGTGCTCGAACTAGCGGTGTTGTTCCGCGACGAACGCCACCAAGCGATGTACTTCGCCATGTCTCGCAGCCTGAAAAGAATCCCTCGGTGGTGGGAGTCGACCGAGGGGAAGCAGGCCGTGGCAGTCATCGCTCAACCCTTGAGCGACCCGGACAAGCGACGAACGGCCGTCGATCTTCTGGAACCTGTCGGTCCGGAAGCGCGGGCGGCAATACCCTACGCCGTCCAGGTTCTACAGAAGGCCGACAACGAAGGGCGGTTGGAGGCTTTGCGATTGCTGCTGGCGACCAGCCCGGACGCGAAAGCCACTGCCAGGGCAGTCCCCCAGTTGATCGAACTGTTGCGGCGACAGGGCGACGGATTTCGTACCGACAACCAGGTGGCCAGGGAATACCAGTGCCGGATGGAAGCCCTCAAGGTGCTCAAGGCTCTCGGACCAGAAGCGAAGGCCGCCGCCCCGGCGGTGAAGGAACTCGCCGAAGTCAAAAACACAAATTTAAGAACAGCGGCTGTAGACACCCTCAAGGCCATCGCGCCGTAGCAAGCACTGCCGCCAAGGGGTTCGTGTCCGACCGCCGCCAACCCGACGCGGTCCAGTGAAACAAGTCGGTTGCGATTCCTGATCGCATGCCTTAACATCCATCGGATCGGCTCCTGGCCTGCGAGCGGAGAGTCCAACATGGATCGCCCGGTGAAGAGACGGGTGTGGCGCCGGATTCTGCTGGCGTCGTCGGGCATCGGGCTACTCGCCGTGATCGGCCTGGTTGTGTGGCTGTCCACCGGCGGCTGGTCGGATGTGAAGCTGTCCGTGAAGTTGTCCCGTCAGGTGATGCAATTCCGCGCCGATACTGAGGCGGTGTTGAATGCGAATAGCCATCAATCATTCCCGGCGCGCGAGAAGCAGATGGTGGACCGGTGGACCGAAGTGTTCGCCGCACTCGAAGAGGTGGGTCCGGACCGCCCGGCGTTCCGCTGGGCCTATCGCGACATCATCATCATCGCCGCGCCCGAACTGTATCAGATGAATTACTTCCGCCCCTCCCATGTGCCTAACGGGGAGAGTACGACTAATTATCGTCGGGCGATTTTCTTGGGGCAGTTGGCGGACACCCTCCGGAAACACCCGAAGGTGTGTCTGCCCGTGGTGCTGGGGCTACTCGACCACCCGGACCCCGAAGTTCAGGCCGTGGCAGTCGGGTGCGTGTGGCTTCATCCCGTAAGTCCGGGTAAGACACCACCCGAACCACAACCACCATTAAACTTGGATTTCACCGAATATCTGAGGGCGGTTGAAGAACATCAGAAGGAGTTCGTCGCCAAACTGATTCCTATGCTCCGGCACCCGCGGCCTGAAGTGCGAGTCATGGTTGCGGAGATCATGAAGCGTGGTTTTGTACTGTTGGAGCCGAGAGTGACGATCGAGTTGGCGAACCAGTTCCGCGTCGAGCGCCACCCCCACGTCGCCGGCGCCATGGCCAGTGGCCTCGCCCCAATCCCCCACTGGCGGAGGTGGAGGTCGGCGGAGGGGAAGCAGGCCTTACCCTTGATTGCCGAAGCGTTGCTCGACCCGGACAAACGGCGAATGGCCGTCGATCAACTTGTGCCAGCCGGTCCGGAAGCGCGAGCGGCCATTCCGTATGCAGTCCAGGTGTTGCGGGAGGCCGATGCCGAAGGGCAGTTAGATGCCCTTCGACTGTTGCAGGCGACCAGCCCGGACGCGAAAGCCACCGCCGAGGCAGTCCCCGCGTTGATCGAACTGCTGCGGAGCACGAGAAAGTATGACTGCCAGATGAATGCCCTCGGAGTGCTCAAAGCCCTTGGTCCGGAGGCCAAGGAGGCCGCCCCGGCGGTGAGGGAACTCACGGAGGACAAGAACTCGATCTTGAAGACGTTCGCCGCGGACACCCTCAAGGCCATCGCGCCGTAGCAGACTCGGCCAGGGAGTGTGACCGACCGCTGTCAGCACGGCGCGTTCCAATGAGGCTGCCCTTTCAGGGGCTGTCGTTTTTCATTTCACCACCCGTTCGGCGGGGGTACCATGCGGCTCCCACCGGAGTCGTCGCATGTCCCGCCGCGTCACCCGCCGTACCGCCCTCGCCGCCAGTGCCGTCGCCCTCACTGCGGTCGCGGTCCGGTCGCAGCCCAAACCGCCCGCCCCGGTCGTCGAGGGGTACACGGATCAACTCAGCTACGCCCCCGGCGACGCGGTGAGGTTGCACACGTCCACCGCCGCGGAGAAGTTCGACGTCGAGATCGCCCGCCTCGGCCCGAAGCGGGAGGTGGTGTGGTCGGACAGGGGCGTGGCCGGGAAGAAACACCCAACGCCGAAGGACGCCAGTTCGCACGGGTGCAAGTGGCCCGTGTCTGTCGAGGTGAAGATCCCCGCCGAGTGGAGGAGCGGGTACTACGCCATCCGCTTCAGCCCCGCCGGGGCGGACAAACCGACGCCGACCGAGCCGTTCTTCGTCGTTCGTTCCGCCACGCCGGGGAAGAATTCGAAGATCCTCATCCAGCTCAGCACCAACACCTACAACGCATACACGAACTGGGGCGGGTACAGCCTGTACGCCTACCACGGGCGGCACAAGGTGCAGGGCCGGCGGGTGTCGTTCGACCGCCCGCAGTTCTCGCAGTTCGGCAACTGGGAACACCCGTTCGTGGCGTGGGCCGAGGCGAACGGGTACGCCCTGGACTACGCGGTGAACTCGGACCTGGAGTTCCGCCCGGAGTTGCTGAAGGCGTACAAGCTGGTGCTCAGCGTCGGGCACGACGAGTACTGGTCGAAGCCGATGCGGGACCACCTGGAGAAGTTCATCGGCGACGGCGGGAACGTGGCCTTCTTCAGCGGCAACACCTGCTGCTGGCAGGTACGGAGCGAGGAGAAGGGGCGGGCGCTGGCGTGCTGGAAGCAGAACTTCGGCGACGACCCGTACTACCGGATCGAGGCCCACCATTCCGACCTGAGCACGCTGTGGAGCCACTACCTGGTGAATCGGCCGGAGAATTCGCTCACCGGCGTCGGGTTCCTGTGGGGCGGGTATCGCAAGAGCCACGGGCAGTTCATGGACGACCCGGCCGAGTTCACCGTCCACCGCCCGGACCACTGGCTGTTCGCCGGCACCAGGGTGAAGCGGGGCGATAAGTTCGGCGGCAAGGACACGGTGGTCGGATACGAGTGTGACGGGTGCGAGTTGATGTGGAAGGACGGCCTGCCCGAGGCGTCATTCAAGGACGGCACGCCGAAGGGGTTCGAGGTGCTGGCCACCTGCCCGGCCCGCTGGCACCCGGACGACTGCGAGTGGTACGAGAAGTGGGAGAAGGGCCGCACCGGGAACGCGGTGGTCGGCACCTACACCCGCGGCGGCACGGTGGTGACGGTCGGCACCACCGACTGGAGCCACGGTCTGCGGGGCAACGACCCGGTGGTGACGCGGGTGACGAAGAACGTGCTGGACAAACTGGGCACCTGACACAGGAGATAGACATGAAACGGCGTTCGTTTCTCATCGGAACCGGGGTCGCGGCGGGCGTCGGGCTGGGTCTGTACAAGGTGGTGGACTTCCTCCGCGAATCCGGTGCGGGAATCCGCTGAACCCTGAAGCAGATTGCCCTGGCGCTCATCAATTACGAGACCAACCACGGCCATCTGCCCCCCGCCGCCGTGTGCGGCCCGGACGGTCAACCCCTGCTGAGTTGGCGGGTGCTGTTGCTACCGTACCTCGAGCAGGACGACGTGTACAGGGCGTTCCGCCGGGACGAGCCGTGGGATAGCGAACACAACCTGAAACTACTCCCGCGGATGCCGGCGACCTACGCCGCCCCGTGGACGAAGTACGTGGACGTGCCGCCGGGCCACACGGTGATCAAGGTGTTCGTCGGGCCGGGCGCTGCATTCGAGCCGGGGAAGAAGTTGAATCTCAGGAGCGACTTTCCGGACGGCACGCCGAACACGCTGCTGGTGGCGGAGGCCGGCGACCCGGTACCGTGGTCGAAGCCGGACGACATCCCGTTCGCACCTGATCGGCCAATCAAGCTCCGCGGACTGTTCAAGAACGGCTTCCGGGCCGTCACCGCGGACGGCAGCGGCCCTCACATGATCCCCCACGACTGCGACGAGGCCGCCCTCCGCGCCGCCATCACCCGCAACGGTGGGGAGAAAGGTTTGCTGCCGTAGTAGTGGTAGTGTGTAGGGTGGG
>CANJKY010000004.1 GCA_947474875.1 Gemmataceae bacterium | reverse complement strand
CTTCGCCTGGGTCCGTGGCATGGTTACCCCCGCGGGTCGATGGCCCGCTCCCCCTCGTCCGCCGCCCGCCGGGCGCGGGCGTGGCACAGCTTCAGGTTGTGGAACTCGATGGCCGCGGCCCCGTGCCGCCGGCACACGCTTTCGAACCCATCCCCCGCCGACCAGTCGCCCTTCACGCCGGCCAGCTTCGGCCGGTTCAGGTCGTCGGTGTCGAAGTGCAGCTCGGTCTCCCCGGTCGGCTCGCCGTCGGCGTCCTTGACCGACACGTACCAGTGCTTCTTGAGGGCGATGTGCGACAGCTCGTGGTCGAGCAGGGCGTCCTGCTGGGCGGCGGTCAGCTCGTCGTACGCCCGCAGGTCGATGACCAGCTCGGCGTCGCGGCCCTTGAGCACCCGATCCTTCAGGCTGATCACCTTGATGGTGGCCAGGGCCGGGTACCCGCCGTGGGTGACCGCGTGCCCGGTGTCGCTGGCCGCCATCAGAACGCCCACTCGCACCCCGGCCTCGTGCAGGGTGGGGTGGTGCCGCTCCATGACGTCGGCCAGCCGGTCGAGCACCTCGCCGTCGGCCTGGGTGTAGGTGGTGGGCACGGGTCACTCCTTCTTCTGGGCGGTCGCCGCGGTGGGCGGGGCCTTCGGGCCGTCGCAGTTGCCGGTCAGCCAGAGCACCACCAGGGCGATGATCACCACCCCCAGGCAGCCCGGCTTGTCGTTGCAGTCGCAGCGGGAGCGGCTCACGCCTTCACCTTCCCCTTCTTCTTGGCCTTGGGTTCGGGGGCGGGCTTCACCACCAGGTGGTCGAGCAGGGCGTCGCCGGCGGCCATCAGCTCGTTGAACTTGAACTGAATGCCGAACTCGGCCTCGACGGTGCGGAGCAGGTTGTGCGGGGTGGCCCCGGTGTCGCGGTGCTGCCGCCGGCACTCGTCCGAGCGGCGGTCCAGGTCGGACAGCGTCTCCACCCCGACCGACTCGAGGACCCCCGCCACCACCCCGGGGAACTTGGGCACGTCCCGCAGCCTGGCCGACCCGACCGGGGCGCACACCACCGGGTCGGGGGGAGGTGCGGGCGTCCGCACGTCGGGGGCCTTCGGGTTGAGCCACAGCAGGCGGCGCTGCTCGCCCTTCACCCCGACCACCCACCGCTCGACGTGCCGCCCGCGGCCGGTGAACACCTGCAGGCCGCCGTAGAACCCGGCCGGGTGGTTCCGGTCGCCGTCCGGGAACCCCTCTTTCACCCGCCGCGGCACGTCCGGATACCGGTCGGCGAACTCGCTCTCGGTGTGCAGCGGGAGCAGGTCCCAGGTCTTCCACCGGTTCCACGGCCCGGTGCCCGACCCGCTGGCCACGTACTTCCCGCCGTTCACTACCACCGGCTTGACGGCCACCGTCTGGGTGTTCGTGCTGCACAGGTGGGTGACGGCCTGGAGGTCCTCCAGGAGCACGCCCAGGGCCTCGATCGGCTCGCCCTTCGGGTGTTCGGTTTCGCCCGGCTCATCGATGGCGTCGAGCGCCGGGGCGGGTTCGGCCTGGGTTTCAACTGCTTCATCCTGTTCGACGGGCGGGGTGAGCACGGCCGCCTCGGCCTCCGGCACCCGCTCGTAGGCCAGTAGCTGCGGGCCGGGGGCGGTCCAGTCGACCGTGTCGAACCAGTCCATGAACGCGCTCGCCGCCTGCTCGCGGAGGCCCTCCTCGCTCGTCCCGTCCAGGGCGTCGAACTCGACGGCCGGCAGGGCGGCCGGGTTGAGGGTCACCCGGTACAGCAGGAACGGGCCGGCGTCGTCCTCGGCGTGGGCGACCGCCTCTCGCTTGACGGTGGCGGCCGATTTCGCCTCGCGCTTGACCCGCTCCGGCTTGTCAAGCAGCCCGGCCGCCTCGAGCGCCCGGCGGGCGTCCTTGGTCCGCACCAGCAGGACCGGCTTGCCCGTCTTCGGGTCGAACGCGACGTGCTTCCCGCCGGCGAAGGTGGCCGACTGGAGCAGCTCGCCCACCGTCTGCTCGGCCTTCTTCCCCCGCCACGGGTTCCGCGGGTCGTTCAGCTCGGACCGGCCGACCGGCATGTCGAGCAGGCACCACCCCTTCGGGTACTCCTGCCATCGCTCCCAGCTCACGTCGTCGGCCGGCGTCGCCCCGTGCTTCTTGGCCGCCTTGGCCAGCTCCTGCTCGCGGTAGGCGGCCAGCTTCCGGTCGCAGCAGTCCGGGTCGGTGCACACGTCCGCCCGCACCCCCTCGGCCGACAGCTCCGGGTCGTTCCCGGCCCGCTTCGGGCAGGCGTCGCACGAGCCGGCCTCGGGCACCAGGTCGAGGGACTTGCGGCTGAACGGCACCGCCTTGAGCTGGCGGGAGAAGTACGTGCTGACGAGGTACTTGGCTTCGCGGGAGGACATGGGGGCGGCGGCCACGGCCGCCTGGTCCCGCCAGTGCCGCTTGTCGGTGGTCCACGAGTCCAGCCCGCCCGGGTGGTACAGGCAGAGGGCGACGCACCCGGCCGCCTTCTCCCGGCTCTCCTCGCCCGGCACCTTGGCCACGATCGCCGCGGTGGATACCGGGATGTCCCGGCGGTCGACCGCGGCCAGGAACCACGCCGGCAGGGCGGCCAGCCGCACCAGGTCGCGGACGCGGGCGAGCGGCAGCCCGGTCCGCCCGGCCGCCTTCTCCAGCCCGACCAGCGCCACCAGCTCCCGCACCGCGGCCGCCTCCTCGCTCGGCGGCACGTCCGCCCGCTGGGCGTTCTCGATGAGCTGGATCTCGCGGGCCTCCTGGTCGGTGAGCGCCCGGATCGTCACCGGCAGCTCGGGCACGTTCCCCAGCTCGGCGGCGGCCAGCCGGCGGTGCCCGCACACCACCTCGAAGTGGTCGTACCCGCTCACCCCCTTCTTCGCGTCCCACTTCACCTTGGCCCCGACGGGGCGGACGAGCAGCGGCTGGAGCACGCCGTGCGTGCCGAAGCTGTCGGCCAGCTCCTGGAGGCCCGCCGGGTCGAACGTCTTGCGGGGGGTGAACGGGCGGGGGCGGAGGGCCGACCGCGGCACCACCACCCGGATCTCTGTGCTCATGGTGTCCTCTCCGCTCGGTTGCTCAGCAGTTCGCTCTGGTCCGCCACCCGCTCGGCCAGCCCGGCGACCATCGCCCGCAGCCGGCCCAGCTCGTCGCACGCCCGCACCAGGTCGGCCGCCAGCAGCCGGGCCGGGGCGCTGCTCGGGGCGGTGGCGATCGCCAGCACCCGCTCGGCGTGCCGGCGGGCCCGGGCGGTCTCGGCCGGGGTCATCCGGCCTCCGTCAGTAACCGCTCGATGGCCGGCCAGTCCGCCGGCCGCCACTCGTACGTCTCGACCCCGGCGGCCCGCCACGCGGCCAGCCACTCCCGCTGCTCGGCGGTGGTGGTGTTCCGCCCCACCTTCAGCTCGGCTACCACCGCCCGCACGCCCTTGAGCAGCACCAGGTCGGGAAAGCCGGGTTCCGACCGGCGGCTGTCGTGGGTGTGGTACACCCGCCACCCGCACAGCCGGGCCAGGCCGACCACCTGGGCCTGGAACTGCTTCTCGGTCGTCTTCAGCAGCGACGCCTTCACCCCTGCCCCTCCGCCTCGACCCGGTCGAACATGGACGGGGTGCGGAGGTCGAGCACCTCCTCCACCAGGTCGTCGAACTCCCGCTCGGCCCGCTTGCACGCCTTCAGGGCGGCCGGGTCTTTGGTCTGGAAGAACGTCCGCTGGAGCTGCCGCATCCGGCGGCCCAGGCGGGCCAGCGCCTTCAGCTCGTCCTCGGTGCTCATCGCTTCCCCCGGTACGGACACCCCGCCTGCCGGCACACCCGGCCGACGTCCCCGCCGAACGCCGGGTCCACCCCGGCGAGACACACCCCGCAGCTCCCCCACCGCTCGCCCGCCAGCAGCGCCAGGATGGCCGGCTTGTGCCCCCGCACCTGCTCGGCCTCCGCCGCCGTCAGCCGCTCCCGCGGCAGCACCCACAGCCGCCCGTCGCCGTCCGCCTTCACCTCGAACCCGGCCCCGCGGAGGTACGCCAGGAACCGGGCGGGCAAATCTTCGGGGGCGGGCGGTTCCATCAGCACTCGCACCCGCGGCAGTCGGGCAGCAGACCGTACAAGTGCTCGAACGCCACGTCGTGGGCCTCGACCGACCGGAGCACCGCGTCCAACTCTTCCAGCCGGTGGCGGCGCTGCCGGTACCAGCCGACGGTTTCGGTGAACGCGGTGTCCAGGTCGGGTGTCTCGAACCACAGTTCGTTCGCGCACGCCCGCTCACTCCCTTCGGCCGAGCGAGCGGCGATCCGGACCGTCCGCTCGACGTGGAGCAGCCGCGGCTCCCAGAAGGCGAGCAGACCGTAGGTGAGCGACGGGACGGCGGAGCCGACGATCGCCGGCGCGGTCGCGTCCAGGAACTCCCGCACCGGCCCGCTCAGCCGAAACCACTCGCCGCGGAACCGCTGGGCGGCGAACTGCCGGTGCAGCTCCCGCTCGACCCGCAGTCCGCCCGGCAGGCAGGCCACCAGGGTGAGGTCGCACGGGCAGCCGGTCTGGAGCGCGGCGATCCGCGGGCCGGCTTCCTCGCCGGCGGTGTGGCCGATCTTCACCCGGTCGATCTCCATGGCCGCCACGAAGTAGATCACGGTGCCCTCCCGGACTTCTGTCAACATCTGTCAGCGTTCTGTCAGCGCCCCGCGCTGACAGAAGTTCCGGCCGTTTCTCAGGGCTTTTGGCCCGGTTTCCCACTTGTGTCAGCGCTGTCAGCGCTTTTCCCGTTTCACCCCAACTTCCCCCGGATCGTGCGAACGCGCTGACAGCGCTGACAGAAGTCCGGAATCAGCGGTTTTCGCCTGCAATTCCCGCCGAACTTCCGTCAGCGCCCCGCGCTGACACATGTTGACAGCGCTGACACAAGTCCGGCCGCAGTTCGTAAACCGCCTCCGCCTTCCGCCCGCCCGAGCTGGGGGCGTCGGCGTACCGCAGCCAGCCGTGCTGCACGAGCCGGCGGAGCGGGTCGGCCAGTTGTTCGGCCTTGGGGAACTGCCGCAGCAGGCCGCGGTGCACGTCCCGGCGGGTGACGGCCGACTGCCCGCACCTGGCCAGCCAGGCGAGCACCCGCTCTGCGTCCGACTGGCCGGCCCCGGCCCCGGCCCGCACCCGCTCCACCTGGGCCAGGTAGTACCGCATGAGCGTCACCCCGGCGGCCATGCCCGCGGCGTCGATCGCCGGCACCGCCCGGTTCGGCTCGACCGCCGTCAGGGCGTGCAGCACCAGCGCGAGGCGGGCGGCGTACCCCTTGGCCTTGGCCCGGAACCCGTCCAGGGCGGTGTCCCGGTCCGGCCCGCCGGCGACGGCCGCCGTCCAGTCGGCGAACACCTCCCAGGCGGCGTCGGTGATCGGCACGGCGAACGGCCGCGGGCCGAACTCGCCGTCCACCATGCCCAGGGCGGTCAACTCCTTCACCTTCGCCGCCCAGTCGGCCGCGTGCCGGTAGTCACCGCGGACCGCCCGCCCGGCCGGCAGCGGGTCGGAGCACTCGAACAGGAACCGCTCGGCCAGCCCGTCGTCCGTGCCGAACACGTCGGCCAGCACCGCCGGCTGCACCCCGCCGAGCACGCTCACGCACGGGTGCGACACCCACAGGTGCGGGGCGTCGGCGCTCTTCCGCAGGATGCTCACCGTCGTGCCCGCCCAGCACGAGAGCCAGAACGCCCGGTCGTTCCCCTTCCCGCCGGCCTTGTACTGGTCCATCGCCTGCACGAACCCGCTCAGCTCGTCGGCCGCCAGCAGCAGCCCCCGCGGGTGGGCGGCGAGCAGCCGCCCGACCCCCTCCACGGTGGTGTCGGTGGTGAACAGCACCGCCCGCTTGCCCTTGTCCCTGTCCGCCGCCTCGTCCGCCTTCGTCCGCTCGGCCTGGAGGCGACGGAGCGGCTTGAGGGCGGCCAGGTGGGCGGGCGTCTTGCCGGCCGACTTGGGGGCCACCACCGCCACGTACAGGCACGCCCGCTCGGTCCACTCCGGGGTGAGGGCGACGGACAGGGTGGCGCCGACCGCCCCGGCCGCCACCCCGAGCACGTTCGCCGCCGGGTACCCGACCGGCACGTTCGTCTGGGCGGCCACCGACGCGCAGAACTCGCCCAGCCACACCGGGAACGCGTCCAGCGGGAACGCCGGTGCGGCGATCGCCGACCGCAGGGGCACCGGCTCCGGCCAGTCGGCGGGCTTCGCCGCGACGGGCGATCTGGCCGGCGGGGGCAGCGCCCGCACCGCCTGGTCGGGGTCGGCCACCGCCCGCAGGAACCCCCGCTCCTTGCCGAACGGCTTGGCCGCCGCGTCCCGCACCTTGTGCTGCAGGTCCTTCTCCGCCCACGCCGGCTTGCACCGCGGGTTGTAGAAGGTGGCCAGCAGGGCGAGCGCCTCGTGCTCGGGCAGGGCGAACCCCCACACCAGCGCGCGGGCCGCCCAGAACAGCGCGTCGTGCCCCCGCTGCCCGCTCACCGCCTCCGGGCACCGCTCCAGGTACCGCACCGCCCGCTTGTGCAGCTCGTCCTTGGTCGGGTCGGCCGCCGGCGTCGGGGTGCGGGTGCCCGCGGCGGGGGCCGGGTCGGGCTTGGGGTCGGTGCCGCGGGCCCACTCCACCAGCCAGTCCGGGGCGGGCAGCAGCGCGCCGGCCGGCGGCGGGACGATCCACTCGTACCGCCCCTTCTCCCCGACACTCGGCGGGGCGACGAAGTACCCCGGCCCGTCGCCGAACGCCCGCACGTCGATCTTCCGCCCGCGGTGGTTCTTGCGGTTCGGGATGGGCTGGCCGTCGGCCGGCCAGGCGAACAGGAAGTGCTGCCCGCCGCCCTGGCTGCGGGCGGCGGCCGCCGCCTCCACCCGCTCCCGCCCGGCCTCCAGGGCGGCCAGGTCGTCGATCCCGGCCTGCCCGTCCGGCCCGACCATCCACACGTTCGACTCCGGCCCGCACACCACCCCGACGTTCGCCCGCGGCCACTTCAGCCACCACCCGCGGATCGTCTCCGGGTCGGTGGTGCCGTCCTTGAGGCCGTGCTTGGTCCGCGGGTGCTTGCCCGGCGAGCAGTCGGACTGCCCGCACGAGCACCCCCGCACGTCCACGCTGTGCAAGGGCACCACCCGCCAGCCGCGGGCGGCGTACCCGAGGGCGGCGTCGAGCAGCGGGTTGGGCGACGGCTGACTCACCCCCGGCCCTCCGCCGCCGCGGTGCCGAGCTGCGGGTTCAGCCGCAGCAGCACCTGGGCGTCGACCAGCTCGTACGCCGCCCCGCCGGTGCCCACCCTGACGATGTCCCCGTCCTGCCCGTACCCGCGGGCGAGCACGGTGCCGCCGCGGCCGCCGGATAGGCGGACCGGCTGGCCGTCCGGGAAGACGGCCGCCAGGGCCTCGCGCAGCGATCGCCGGGCCGCCCGGCACAGGAACAGTTCGCTCTTAAGTTGCTCGGCCCGCGTCACGGCGTGTCCTCCTCGCGGCCCAGGTGCGGGTTGGCCAGCAGCAGGTCCTCGACCGCCGGGAAGCAGTGCAGCCAGCCCGGACCGCTGTCGGCCCGCGGCAGCTTGACGGCCACCCGCGGCCGCTCGGTCGCCTGCCCGACCCCGGCCACCTGGCCGGCCCGCCCGTCCGGCAGCTTGACCGCCAGCCCGAGCGGGAACACCAGCCGGGTCAGCCGGTCCAGGTCGGCCGACGCCGCCAGGAACCGCGGCACTGCTTTGCTCAACGCCTCCGCCCGCGTCATGGCCGCTCCTAGAAAATGGTGTCCGGGTTCCGCTCCAGTTCCGCGACCAGCTCGGCCCGCTCGACGTCCTCCTCCTCCGCCCGCTCCCGGTCGATCCTCTCCAGCTCGGCCCGCAGCGCCCGCTTGGTGGCCAGCGGGAAGTCGCTCCGCAGCATCCACCAGGCGTAGCTCAGGTCGTCGGCCACCGGCACGCCGCGGTTGCGGTGGGTGCCGAAGCACACCACCCCGTCCACCCGGATGAGCTTGCCGAACGGGTCGGCCGGCGGGCGGTCCCGCCCGCTCACCGCCGCCAGCTCGGCCGTGTCCAGGTCGGCGAACGGCGGCTCGACGGCGGTCATGGCGTACAGCACCCGCTTGGCCTCGCGGGCGTCGGCCACCGCCCGGTGGGCGGCCTCGTGCGGGCGGTTCAGGTAGTACCGCACCGCCGCCCCGAGCGACCGCGGCTGGGCGATCTTGAACAGCGCCCCGGCGTCCACCGCCGACCCGAACCGGTACTCCTGGCCGGCCCGCTCGAACTCCTCGGCCAGGAGCGGCAGGTCGAAGTGCAGCAGGCCGAACCCGCCGAGCGGCTGCCCGTTGGCCAGCATGCCCGCCAGGGCGTGGGCGATCTGCTCGAACGGCGGGGCACCGGCCACCATCGCGTCGGTGACGCCGGTCAGTTCCTGCACGTCCGGCGGGATCGGCCGGCCGGGGTTCACCAGCGTCTCGAACTCCCGCCCGTCCGGGAACACGACGCCCACCTGGGTGACGCGGTCGGCCGCCGGGTCCGGGCCGGTGGCCTCCAGGTCGAAGAACGTGAGGTCGGTCACGCGTGGTGCTCCTGGAGGGTGGCCCCGGCCCGCACCAGCCGGCGGCCCACCTCGGCCGCCGCCGCCGGGTCGATGAGCAGCTCGGCCTGCCGGCCGTTGACGAACACCGTCAGCACGACGGACGGCGGCAGGGCACAGTCCGGGCGGCCGCAGCCGCACGTGGCGGTGGCCACCAGGTACCCGTCCGGGCGGCACACGCCGGCGGCCGGGCCGTTCAGCCGGACGGCCGCGCGGGCCATCAGGCGGGCGAAGAACTTACGCATGGCCGTCACCGCCTTTCCGCCGCCGCTCGGCGGCCGCCTCGACCCAGTCGGCCGGGGCGATCTCCTCGCGGCGGATGTCCACCGCCTGCGGGGCCTCGATGCCGATGCGGACCGCCCCGCGGTCCACGTCCGTCACGGTGAGCACGATGTCCGGGCCGAGGAAGATCCGTTCTCCCAGGCGTCGCTTCAGGACTAAAATTGGTCACCTCCTTGCAGCTTGAGGGGGAGCATCATCCGCTCCGTCGGGGGTGAGGGGCCAGGCTGCGGGTCAGGCGGCGTCCGCCGGCTCCGCGTCGGGGTCGTGGGTGGGCTGGGGCTGGGGGTCGGCCTGGGGGGCCGGCTGCTGGTTCGCGGCCGGGGCGGCCTTCGGCCGGGGCGGCTGGGTGCGGAGCCAGGCGACGAAGTCGGCCAACTGGGCGGGGTCGATGGCCGTCGGGTGGACGTCGGTCGGGTAGTTGGTGTTCAGATTGCCGTTGATCGCCTTGACCGCCAGCGTCCACCCCCAGTTCTTCTCCGCCAGCACCTGCTTGAGCTGCTCGGGGGTGACGGCCGGCGGGGCCGGTCGGGCGGCGTCCGCCTGGGCCATCTCCTCTTCCACGTACATGCCAGACAGCTCCTGCGGGAACGCCTTCCGCAGGGCGACCGACTCGGCCACCTTGGCCAGCATCCCGGCCGGCATCTGGCGGACCAGGTCGTTGGACGAGTTCACCCCGTACTCGGACCACAGGGCGGTGCCGGTGTACCCCCGCGACTGCCCCTTGCGGAACACCGTCACCCGGGCGGCGGCCGGCGGCCCCTTCTCCAGCCACACCTCCCGCCACACCCCGTCCGGCCCGCACCAGTACGGCCCCTCCTGGCCGTCGCACTCGCCCGTCCGCTGGGCGATCAGCCGGTACCCGTCGATGCCCACCTGGATGACGTGCCCCTTCTTCCGCTTGATCGAGTAGATCTGCCGCATGAACGGGTCGAGGCCGGTCTTGGCGCACCGGGCCAGGAACAGCTTGAGCTCGTCGTCCGTCGCGTCCACGCAGATGGTCCGCTTGATCAGCTCCACCTGCTCGCGGGTGTAGCTCACCTCGGCCAGCTCGGCCGGGGCGTGCTCGGGGGCCTTCACCAGGGCGCTCATGGGTCTCTCCGCTCAAGGGATGGAAAGGGTCAGTTCGTCGCCGCCTTCTCCGCCGCCGGCGGCTCCGGCTCGCCGACCACCAGCACCAGCCGGTCCGGCCGGATCTCGACGGCGAACGGCAGCCGGTTGCCGGCCACGTCCCGCACCTCGAACGGGGCCAGGGCGGACTCCACCTTCACCGTCTTCGCACGCAGTTCGGCCGTGGTCACAGGAAGATCTCCGTGTTGCGGTTTCGCAGCCGGCCCAGCGCCCGCTGCTCCATCTGGAACACCCGCGTCCGCGTCACGCCCAACCAGTCGGCCACCTCGTACTGGCTCAGGCCGAACAGGAACCGCAGGACGATGACCACCTTGTCCCGGTTGTTCAGCCCCCGCAGGGCAACCAGCCAGTCCTCCGCCCGGGCGGTCGCCGTGGCGCTGTTCGCCAGCCCGCTGCGGACGAGCAACTCCACCTCCGTGTCGCTCGTCGCGTCGGGGGCCACGGCTCACCGCCCCCTCCGCCGCCGCTGGCTGATCGCCTCGTACACGGCGAACGCGGCCAGGCCGACGAGCGAGCCGACGAACGCCGCCAGCAGCAGCGTGTCGCCGTTCAGCTCCCAGGTGAAGTGGAACGCCAGGGCCCAGAGCATGGTCAGTCCCTCCCAAGGAACGCCCGCAGCCGCCGCACCCCCGCCTCGCCGTCGGTGGCGAACGCGTCGACCTCGTCGGCCAGGAACAGCCGCTTCGACCCGCGGGCCTTGTCCGGCCGGGGGTCGGTGAACAGGCCGCGGCGGACCACCTTCTCGAACGTGCTGGCCGACCGCCCGAGCCGGGCCGCCGCCTCGTCCAGCGTCAGCCGGTCGACCGGTGGGGCCAGCCGGCTCTGCACCACCTGGGTGAGGCGGTGGACGGTGAGCGTCAGCTCGCCCACCTTGGCCGCCAGGTCGTCGAGGGTGGCGCTCATCGCCCGGCCTCCGGGGCCGGCCGCACGAGCGGCGGCAGGGTGGCGTGGTGCTCGACGATCAGTTCGTCGGCCAGGAGCAGGGCGTGCCGCACCGTCTGCCGGCCGAACGGGGTGAGCAGCTCGCCGTCGCCCATCCGCCCGGACGGGATGAGGGCCTGGAGCAGCATGGCCGACACCAGCAGGCGGTTGTCCGCCGCCTCGGCCCCCACGTCCCGCAGCAGCGGCGTGGGGTTCGGCTCGGGCTTCTTCCGGCTGGCCACCCCGTCCCCTCCGTGCTGTGAGTCCGGCGGGGGCGAGCCGGCACCACGAGTGCCGGCCGCCCATCCCCGAGCCACCCCCGACTTCCGCCGGGAGGCCGCCCCCGCTCAACCCCGCCGTCGCCCAAGAGCGGCGGGGCTGGTCCGTTACCGCGCCAGGGTCACCGCCGGGGACACCACCCCGGCCCGCACCAGCTCGGCCAGGGTCGGCGCCTTCGGCAAGTCCGGGCGGCGGTTCGGCCGCCGCGGGGCGGACAGGTCCCACCCCCGCCCGACCGGGGCGGCGTCCGAGCTGTCGTCGTCCAGGTCGGTGGTGCCGTCGTCGTCGTCGTCCGCGTCCACCGGCTCGACCTGGTCCGTGCCGAGCAGCACCACCCGCCCCTGGCCGTCGGCCGCCTTGAACCGCCCGAGCACGTCCGGCCCGAGCCGGCGGAACTGGGTGCCGGCCTCGTACCGCCGCACCAGCCCGCCGGCGCACTCCACCGCGGTGGAGGCCGTGAGTTGCACCACACCGTGATGTCCGGTCATCGCCGTGCCCTCCGGTTGGGTTCGCCCCGGTCGTACTCCTGGGGCAGCTCTCCGACCCACGCGAACGCCGCGATCGACAGCGGGAGCACGCTCAGCCCCTCGAAATGCCAGTACGTGGCCTGCCTCCGCAGCGTCTCGTCCCCGGCGGCCAGCTCGTGCCAGCGGTCGCCGGCGTCCGAGATGTCCACCTTGCTCAATTGCTCGAACTCGTAGGTGAGCGGGCCGATCTGGTCCTTCACCCGGCCGACGAACGTGTGCCAGTCGCCGCAGTGCACCAGGTAGCAGTGGCCGACCCGCATGACGCACCTCTGGGTGATCAGTTCGCCGCTCCCGCGCCCGCTCCCGATCCCGATCCCGATCCCGATCCCGCTCCCGATCCCGATCCCGATCCCGCTCCCGCTCCCGCTCCCGCTCCCGCTCCCGCTCCCGCTCCCGATCCCGCTCCCGCTCCCGCGCCCGCGCCCGCGCCCGCTCCCGATCCCGCTCCCGATCCCGATCCCGCTCCCGATCCCGCTCCCGCTCCCGCGCCCGATCCCGCGCCCGCTCCCGATCCCGCGCCCGCTCCCGATCCCGCTCCCGCGCCCGCTCCCGATCCCGATCAGCGCGGCAAACCGCCAGATGTCCACCCAGGCGAACGGCGGGCGTGCCAGCAGCTCCTCGGCGTCCTCCCAGCGGTCGCGGTCCCGCAGCCAGTCGGCCGCTATCCGCCCGCCGCCGCCGGCCAGCACCGCGGCGTAATCCGGTTCCTGGCACGGGTGCGGTGCGGGGGTGAGCACGGGGTCACTTCCGTGAGGCGAATCGGGGGTCAGTCGCCGCCGGTCACCACCTGGGCCAGCCGCCGCAGGGCGGCCACCCGCTCGTCGGCGGTGAGCAGCCGGCCGGCGGCGTCGGCCGCCTCCAACTCGGCGACGCCGACCAGGTCGCAGAAATCCGGGCCGTACAGGTCGTGGAACTGGCACCCGGCCTGGCGACCGGCCAGGTCCAGCCAGAACACCCGCTTGACGGCGGCGTGCGACCCGAAGGTGAGGCGGAAGGTGGCGGCCCGCGGGGGCGTGGGGGCGACGGCGGTAGACGGGGACATGGGCGGTGTCCGAACGAGCTGGGAAGCGGGTTAGGGGGTGGTGCGGGCGTCCGCACCGCCAGCGACACGGGCCAGGGCCGATTCACGAATGTCCTGCGGCAGCGCGGCGAACCGCTCCTCGATCACCGGCCGGATGACCGGGTCGAGGATGTCCGTGCCGATCACCCGCTCGTGCCAGCAGATCGCCTGGAGCTTCTCGGCCAGGTCGGCCGCGATCCGGGCGGGCTTGGTCATCCGGCGGGGTTTACGAACGCTGTCTGGCATGACGAGAACTGTAACACGTTTCAGATTTCAGTCAAGTGTAAATGCACAGCCGTCTTGACCGAATGGTTCTAAAGGTTGAAACTTGTAACCTGTTACGTCTGGTGAAAAATGCTCATCGCACTGGAGCGCCGCGTGGCCGGTTTCAAGGGCGGCAGGCCGAAACGCACTCAGGAGTCTGGGCCGGCCACCAAGCAGGTCCGGCTGAACGACGACCTGGCCGAGATGATCGCGTGGATCTGCCGGATCAACGACGTGAGCAGTGCGCAGCTGGTCGACCCGATGCTGCGGCCGCAGATCACTGCCCGGTACGCCGCCCTCAAGCACCACGTGGAAGCGATCAAAGACGCCGAGGAGAAGGCCCGCCAGGCCGAGCTGGCAGCGAAAGAGGCGGCCGACGGGCGGAAGGGGAAGGGGAAAAAAGGGGAGTAGTCAGACCTGGTGGCCAGGTGGCGTCAGCTTCCGGGCGGGGCCTGTCTCGCCTTCCGCCGCGGCCGCGTGTGCAGCTTGGCCGCGGCCAGCATCCGCCGGTGGCACCGCTCGCACCGCTGGTGCCCGGCGAGCGGCGTGGCCTCGCAGTCCAGGCACACGCCGGCGGCTTTCCGCCGGTCCCGCAGCCCCTTGCGGTACTCGGCCGCCTTCCGCCGGCACGCCGGACACTGGGTGCGGAGGCCGACGTCCGGGTTATCGCCCCGGCACGAGCGGCACCGCCCGGCGGCGACCAGTGCCCGCAGCTCGTCGCTCTGACGGCTCACGACCGCTCCTCGCGGGCCTCGGGCGTCAGCCACACTTCCGGGAGCCACCAGGCGTCACTCGTCTCCTGGTGGCTCCAGAACCACCGCAGGGCGGCCATCAGCGCGTACCCGCGGACCGGCCCCCACCCGCCGACCTTCTTCGCCAGCCGCTCGCTCGCCTTCTGCTCTACCTTGTGGCTGGGGAGGAGCAGCGGCCGGCCCTCCCACACCCCGACCAGGGCGACGGCCAGGTGGCGCGACCAGTCCGGATACCGCTCCTCGTCTTCGCCGCCCAGGGTCATGTCGGACGGGTCGCCGGTGTGGGCGAGCAGGTGCCACTCCTCGCGGGTGAGGGCGTCGGCGTTCTGCCGGGCGGCGTCGGCCACCGCCCGGTACCAGTAGGCGATGCACTCCCGCACCGCCTGCGTCAGGTTGCCCGCGGACGATGCCAGGGCCGCGGCGTCCGCCAGGGTGTGCGGCCCGAGGCGGAATTTGGTGTACGGGGTCTCGGCCATTGAGGCTCCAGAAGAGAGAGAGAGAGGCCCGGCGGACTGTCCGCCGGGCCGGGGGATCGATTTCAGATGCGGGCCGCCACCCACCCGGCCCCGACCGTCACGCAGTAGCTCGCCCCGTGGTAGATCAGGTCGGCGGACTTGGCGACCCGCTTATAAGCGTTCGGGTGTCGCACCTCGGTCCCGCCGGTCGTCGTGTAGTACCAGCTCCGGCCGCTCAGCACCGGGGCGGCGTCCCCCTCGACCACGGCGACCGCACAGTGCCCGTTGTGTCCCATGCCGACCTCGTCCCGGATCATGGTGCGGATGCGGGCGGACCGCTTGGTCTTGGCGTCCACCAGGGAGCGGATGCGGAGGGCGAGGGCAGCGTCGTTCTCGCCCGCCTCGTCCAGCGCGTCGGCCAGGACGAGCGGCAGCAGGGTGTTGGTCGGCTGGGCTTCGGCGGCGGCGGTCAGGGCGGCGATGGTCTCGGACATGGTCGGTCTCACTGGTACTCGGCGTCGCGGTGTGCTCGCCGTCGTACACGGGTATATTACCCGTCTGTGGCCTCAGTGTCAAGACTGAGGCCACAGAATTCCGGGAGGTATTTTAGAGCGGGTGTACACTACCGCGGGACGTCATTTGGTGCGGGCGCCCGCACCACCACCGGCACCAGGTCGGGCAGCCCATCCCCGAGGTGGACGACCACGCACGCGTACTCCCACGGCAGCCCGCACGCCGCCGCCGCCTCCCGGGCCAGCCGCGCGAGCAACGCCGCCCGATCCGCGCACTCGGGGGATTCGGTTGACACGGCCCACCTCCGGGTTTAGTGTAATCAAATACACAGTGATAGCCCGATCACTAGTTGTACCGCCGCCCGTCCGCATGTCAAACTAAATCCCCCCTCACCCCGGGCCGGAGGCCCGCCCCCATGGCCAGCGCCGAGCGGCCCACCTACACCCAGCCGGTCCCGCCGGGTGCGGACGTCCGCACCCAGGGCGGCGAGCGGTACGCCTGCTGGACCGACCGCACGGGGAAGGCCGTCCGGGCCCTGATCCTGCCGTCGGGCAAGTGCCGCCGCACCGTCCCCCACCGCTGGGTGGGCGTGTACCGCGACCACCGCGGGGTGAAGTGCAAGACCCCCACCTTCGGCGACCGGGCGGCGGCGCTGCGGGCGGCGCTCGACGCCGAGCGGCAGGCGGAGGCGGTGCGGGAGGGGCGGGCCGCCCCCGGCCGCGCCGGCGGGAAGGAGCTGCTCCGCGACCAGGTGGCCGCCTACCTGGCCCACCTGGAGGTGCGGGGGTGAGCGCGGCCCACCGGGCGGAGGTGGCCGCCGACCTGCCGCGGCTGATCGCCGGGGCCGGTCTGACCACGGCCGCGGCGGTGGACGCCGGGGCGGTGGACCTGTGGCTGGAGCGGGAGCGGCGGACCGGGGCGCGGCGGGCGACCAGGCACCCCCGCCCGCTCTCCCTCCGCACCCGGAACAAGTGGGCGAAGAAGCTGAAGGCGTTCGGCGCCTGGCTGGACGCCACCGGCCGGGCGGCGGCCAACCCGTTCCGCCGGCTGACCGTCGCCAACGAGGCGGCCGACCCGCGGCACGTCCGCCGGGCGATCCCCGCCGCCGAGCTGCTCGCCCTGCTCGCCGCCGCCCGCGGGTCGACCCGGGTGTACCGCGGCCTGTCCGGCCCGGACCGGGCGGCGCTGTACCTGGCCGCCGCCTGGACCGGGCTGCGGGCGGACTCGCTGCGGGCGCTCACCCCGGAGAGCTTCGCCGCCGCCGGCGGGGTGGCGACGGCCGTCACCGCCCGGGCGGAGACGACCAAGGGGCTGAAGGCGCACACCGTCCCGCTGCCGGCCGACGCCGGGGCGTGGCTCGGCCGATGGCTGGCCGGCAAGGCCCCCGGCCGGCCGGTGTGGGCCATGACCAGCTACTGCGACGGCGACCTGGCCAAGGTGCTGCGGGCGGACCTGAAGGCGGCCGGCATCCCGTACCGGGACGCGACCGGGGCGGCGTTCGACTTCCACGCCCTCCGCGGCCAGTGCGCCACCCTGCTGGTGGAGGCCGGGGTGCCGCCGGCCGTCATCCAGCGGATCCTCGACCACTCCGACCCGCGGCTCACCGCCCGGTACACCCGGCTGAGCGACCGGGCGCTGGCGGACGGGGTGGCGAAACTGCCCTCGCTTGGCCCGCTTGGGCCGCCGCTTGGGTCCGAGGTCGGCGGACCTCGGCGGAACGGTCCGCCGAAACGGGGCAGGGGGGCGGGGCGGGAAACGAAAAAACCCCGCGAAACCAGCTGATTTCGCGGGGTTCGAGCTGTACACCCGACAGGAGTCGAACCTGTAACCTTCGGCTCCGGAGGCCGACGCTCTATCCAGTTGAGCTACGGGTGCGTGTCCTACCCCACCGATCTTAGCGTCCGCGGCCGGGCTGACAAGTGGACCCGCCGGGCTGGTCCGTACACTGCCGGCATGAGTTCCCCCCGCAAGACCACCGCCATCCTGCTCGTCGACTGCCCGGACCGCAAGGGGCTGGTGGCGGCCATCGGCGAGTTCCTGTACCGGCACAACGCCAACATCCTGCACGCCGACCAACACCAGGACCCGGAGCGGAACCGGTTCCTCATGCGGGTGGAGTGGGACCTGGCCGGGTTCGACGTGGACCTGGCCGACTTCCCCGCCGTGTTCGCCCCGACCGCCGACCAGCACCGCATGACCTGGCGGCTGGAGCGGTCCGACCGCCCGCACCGGCTGGCCGTGTTCGTGTCCAGGTTCGACCACTGCCTGGCCGACCTGCTGGACCGCCACCAGAGCGGGGAACTGGCGTGCGACATCCCACTGGTGGTCGCCAACCACCCGGACGCCGAGCGGTGGGCCGACTTCTACCGCATCCCGTTCCACGTCATCCCTGTGGAGGCGGGGCGGAAGGCCGAGGCCGAGGCGAAGCAACTCGCCCTGCTGAAAGAGCACGACATCGACCTGGTGGTGCTCGCCCGATACATGCAGGTGCTGTCGCCGGAGTTCGTCGGGCAGTTCCCGCGGCGGGTGATCAACGTGCACCACTCGTTCCTGCCGGCGTTCAGCGGGGCGCGGCCGTACCACCGGGCGTTCGACCGCGGGGTGAAGCTGATCGGGGCGACCAGCCACTACGTGACGGACGAGCTGGACGAGGGGCCGATCATCGAACAGGACGTGGTGCGGATCTCGCACCGCGACACGCTCGACGACCTGATCCAGAAGGGCCGCGACCTGGAGAAGCTGGTACTCAGCCGGGCGGTGCGGTGGCACATCGGCCACCGCGTCCTGGTGTACGAGCGGAAGACGGTGGTGTTCGACTGACGGCGGGCGTCAGCCCATCGCCCGGCACACGGCGTCGGTGAACTCGGCCGTGCCCGCCATGCCGCCGAGATCCGCCGGCCGCACCGCCCCGGCGGTCAACACCGCCTCCACCGCCTTCAGGATCCGCCCGGCCCGGTCGGCGTCGCCGAAGTCCTTCAGCATCTCCACCGCCGGCAGGATGAGCGGCAGCGGGTTCGCCTTGCCCGGCGGCACCGCCTCGTGGCTGGCCCCGTACACCGCCTCGTACACCTTCACCCCGTCGCCCACGTTGATGGCCGCGGTGGCGCTGATGCCGCCGACCAGCCCGGCCCCCAGGTCGCCGAGCAAATCCCCGTACAGGTTCCCCGCCGCCATCACCTCGAACTGCTGCGGCTTGCTCACCAGCTGCATGCACGTGTTGTCGACGATCATCTCCTTCGCCGCGATGGCCGGGAAGTCGGCGGCCACCCGGCGGAAGCAGTCCAGGTACAGCCCGTCGGCCAGCTTCAGGATGTTCGCCTTGTGGATGCAGTGGATCGACTTCTTGCCCAGCCGCTGGGCCAGCCCGAACGCGTACTTGAAGAACCGCAGGCACGCCGCCTCGGTCACGATCTTGAAGCTCTGCACCACCCCCGGCACCACCTCGTGCTCGCTGGTGGCG
>CANJKY010000003.1 GCA_947474875.1 Gemmataceae bacterium | reverse complement strand
CGCCATCTACAACGGAGCGGCGGACAACGCCACCGGCACCGCCCTGCTCATCGAACTGGCCCGCGCCTGGGCCGCCCTGCCGACCAAGCCGAAGCGGTCGGCGGTGTTCCTGTCCGTCACCGCGGAGGAGAAAGGGCTGCTCGGGTCGAAGTATTACGCCGAGCACCCGCTGTTCCCGCTCGGCAAGACGGCGGTGAACCTGAACTTCGACATGATCCTGCCGCTCGGGGTGCCGGAGTCGATCTCGGTCACCGGCGCGGACCGCACCACGGCGTGGCCGGTCGTGCAGAAAGTCGCGGAGGCGAACAAGCTGGTGATCGAGGCCGACCGGCGGGCGCACCTGGGCGTGTACTACCGCTCCGACCACTTCTCGATGGCCCGGGCCGGGGTGCCGGCGTTTTCGGTCGCGGCTGGCGGGAAACTGTAGGGGAAGACCGAGGACGCCGTTCGCAAGACGCTCCAGGAGTTCACCGACAAGGCGTACCACACCCCGCAGGACGAGGTGCGACCGGACTGGGACTTCGCCGGCTTCCCGGTCCTCGGTCGGTTCGCTCTCGACGTGGCCCGCGAACTGGCCGACGCCGACCGCTTGCCGACGTGGAACCCCGGCGACGAGTTCCGACCGGCCCGCGAGAAGAGCGGGGTGAAGTGATTCGTGCTGGCCGCCGTTTGTTAGGCCGACGCGCGAGCGAGTGACAAACCACGCCCCTCGCTCGCGCGTCGGGCTAACGAAAACCACCTGGAGCGACGACCCGATGCGCACACTTGCCGCCCTGACTCTCACCACATTCGGGGTCACGCTCATGTCGTCCGCTCACGCCGCCGAACCCGCCGGCCCGCTCACCCGCGAGCGGGCGTCGGCGTTCGCCAAGCTCGCGCTCAAGGGGATCGACAAAGAGTACCCGCACAAGCCGGGCGTGGTGTGGTCCGCGGCGGACGACGTGAAAGGCCCGAAGGCGCTCCACCCGGCGTTCTTCGGCTGCTTCGACTGGCACTCGGCCGTCCACGGGCACTGGCTGCTGGTCCGCGTCGTCAAGCAGTTCCCGGATTTGCCCGAGGCGAAGCGCGCCCGCGAAGTCCTGAACGACCACCTGACGGCCGACAAGATCAGGGCCGAGGCGGCGGTGTTCGCCCAGAAGGAGCAGAAGTCGTTCGAGCGGCCCTACGGATGGGCATGGTTGCTCAAGCTGGCGGCCGAGCTGCACACCTGGGACGACGCCGACGCCCGCACCTGGGCGGCCAGCCTGAAGCCGCTCGCCGAGCTGATCGCCACCCGGTACGTCGAGTATTTCCCGAAGCAGACGTACCCGATCCGCTCCGGGGTGCATTCCAACACCGCGTTCGGCCTGTCGTTCGCCCACGACTACGCCAAGTCGGTGGGCGACAAGAAGCTGCTCGCGGCGATCGAGGAGCGGGCGAAGGCCTACTACAGCAAGGACGCCGACGCCCCGGCCCGGTGGGAGCCAGACGGGGCCGACTTCCTGTCGCCGAGTCTGTGCGAGGCCGACTTGATGCGGCGGGTGCTGCCGGCGGACGAGTTTCGCGGGTGGTTCCACCGCTACCTGCCAGGGGCGGCGAAGGGCGAACCGAACACTCTGCTCTCCCCGGCTACCGTGACCGACCGCACCGACCCGCAGCTCGTTCACCTAGACGGGCTGAACCTGAGCCGGGCGTGGTGCCTGAAAGGCATCACGGCGGCGTTACCGGCGGACGATCCGGCGAGAAAGGTACTGCTCGACTCGGCGGCGAAGCACGCCGAGGCCGGGCTGAAGCACATCGCCAGCGGGGATTACGCCGGGGAACACTGGCTGGCGTCATTCGCCGTGTACATGCTGTCGGTCGAGTAGCGGGTAAGCCGATTTCGTGTTTGCCCCTCCCCATGTAATGGCCGAGAATCCACACTTCTTCATGTGACACGAGGACGCCATGACCTCACCCCTGCTCCGCCGTTCTCCTCTTCTCCTCGCCTTCACGTTGACAACTTCCCTCGCGACCGCCGCCGACCCGCCGGCCGAGTCCATCCGCGACTTGAAGCTGAAGGACTGGGAGCCGCGGTCGATGATGGTGACGAAGACGTCCGTCCGCGAGAAGCCGCTGTACCCGGTGATCGACGCCCACAACCACCTCGGCGGGGGCAAGGACCGATTGACCACGGAGGTGGTGCAGAAGTACCTGCGGGAGATGGACGAGGCCGGGGTGCGGACGGTGGTGAACCTGGACGGCGGCTGGGGCGACAAGCTGAAGCAGACGCTGGCCGCGTTGGACGAAGCCCACCCCGGCCGGTTCCTGTCGTTCGCGCTGGTGAACTTCGACGGCCTCGACGACGCCGGCTGGAGCGAACGCGAAGCGAAGCGGCTGGAGGAGGGGTTCAAAGCCGGGGCGAAGGGGCTGAAGTTCCACAAGAGCTTCGGCCTCAGCTACCGGTACAAGGACGGCAAGCTGATGCCGGTGGACGACCCGAAGCTGGACCCGATCTGGGAGACGTGCGCGAAGCACAACCGGCCGGTGGTCATCCACATTGCCGACCCGGCCGCGTTCTTCACCCCGCTGGACCGGTTCAACGAGCGGTGGCACGAGCTGAACCAGAACCCCGGGTGGCTGTTCTACGGCGACAAGTTCCCGAAGCGGCAGGAGCTGCTCGACCAACTGCACCGGGTGATCGAGAAGCACCCGAAGACGACGTTCATCAACACCCACTTCGGAAACAACGCCGAGGACCTGGGCAGCGTGGCCGACAAGCTGGACAAGTACCCGAACATGTTCGTGGACATCGACGCCCGCATCTCCGAACTCGGGCGGCAGCCGTTCGCCACCCGCCGGTTCTTCCTGAAGTACCAGGACCGCATCCTGTTCGGCACCGACACCACCCCCCGCCGCGACGCCTTCCGCATCTACTACCGCTTCCTGGAGACCGACGACGAGTACTTCGACTGCTCGGCGTCGCACCACCGCCAGGGGTTCTGGAACATCTACGGCATCCACCTGCCGCCGGAGGTGCTGGACAAGGTGTACCGCAAGAACGCCGAACGCATCCTGTTCGGGCTGAAGACGGACGAGGAAAAGAAGGCCCTCGCCCCGCGGGAGATGAAGGTGAAGCCGACCGACGACTTCGACGTGACCGGCGACGGCGGCAACAAGGCCTGGGAGAAGGCCGAGTGGGTGCCGCTGCGGAAGCGGACGGCGAACGGGGCGGGCTACGAGACGAAGGTGAAGATGCTGTACTCGAAGAAGGGCGTGTACGTGCTGATGGACGCGACGGACAAGAAGCTGTCGGCGAAGATGACGGCCGACTTCGACAACCTGTGGCTGGAAGACGTGTTCGAGGTGTTCCTGTGGCCGGACGAGCGGGACCAACTGTACTTCGAGTACGAGATCTCCCCGCTCGGATACGAGCTGCCGATCGTGGTGCCGAACCTGGACGGGCGGATCAAGGGCTGGCGGCCGTGGCACTACGAGGGCACCCGCAAGGTGCGGAAGGCGACCACCGCCATCGGCGGGGAGGTGAAGTCCGGGGCGGCGGTGAGCGGGTGGAAGGCGGAGGTGTTCATCCCGTTCGAGCTGCTCGAACCGCTGCGGAACGTGCCGCCGAAGCCGGGCACCCGCTGGCGGGCGAACTTCTACCGCATGGACTACGACGACGGCAAGACCACCAGTTGGGACTGGGCGCCGGTGGGCAACAGCTTCCACGAGTTCCAGAAGTTCGGCACCCTGGTGTTCGAATGATGCCGGGAGAGTGGTAGGCACACTCCGTGTGCCGTTCGGACGACGGCACACGGAGTGTGCCTACCACTCTGGCCGAAATCAACGAGACCCGCATGACGTCCTACCCATCGCCCACCGGCGAGCCGCTCACCCGCGGGCTTGGTTTCTGGCAGGCCACCGCGATCAACATCGCCCAGATCGTCGGGGCGGGGGTGTTCGCCACCATCCCGCTCATCCTCGGGGTACTGCCCGGTCCCTACGGGCTGCTGGCTTGGCTGGTGGCCGGACTGCTCATCCTGTGCGACGGGATGATCTGGGCCGAACTCGGGGCCGCCCTGCCCTCCGCCGGCGGGTCGTACCACTTCCTGCGGGAAGCTTTCGGTCGCACCCGTTGGGGCCGGCTGATGAGCTTCCTGTTCGTGTGGCAGTTGCTCATCAGCGGGCCGCTGGAGATCGGCTCGGGGCTGGTCGCAGCGGCGCAGTTCTCTACCGCCCTCGACCCGGCGTTCAAGAAGTTCGACGAGGACAACACGAGGCGGTTCGAGGCGGAGATCACCACCGACAAAAAGGTGGGCGTGGTGTTCGCTCCGTCGCGGGTGATCGGCCTCGGCCTCGGGGTGTTGGTCGTCGGCCTGCTGTATCGCCGGGTGACCACCCTCGGGCACATCAGCATCGTGTTTGTGCTCGGGGTGCTCGCGATCCTCGGCTGGGTGCTGATCGAAGGGGCGCTGCGGTTCGATCCCGGGTTGGCATTCGCCCAGCCTGCGGCCCCGCCGGAGTCGTTCGGCCCGGCTCTGGGCGCGGGGATGGCGCTGGCGATCTACTCGTACCTCGGGTACTACAACGTGTGCTACCTGGGCGGGGAGGTGCGTAACCCGGCCCGCACCATCCCCCGCGCCATCCTGACTAGTGCGCTGGTGGTGGTGATTCTGTACCCGCTCGTGCAGCTCGCCATCACCGGCGTCATCCCGCCGGACGAGGCGGCGAAACTGACCGACAACCTGACCGCCGATTTCATGGCCCGCGTCCGCGGGCCGTGGGCGGCCACGCTGGTGACGGTGTGCCTGATCGGCAGTTGCTTCGCATCCGTGTTCTCCGGCACCCTCGGGTACTCGCGGGTGCCCTACGCCGCCGCCCGCGACGGCCAGTTCTTCAGCTGGTTCGGGGCGGTCCACCCGCGGCACAAGTTCCCGCACCGCTCGCTGTTGCTGATCGGCGGGCTGGCCCTGGTGTGGAGCCTGTTCAGCCTGCAAGCCGTCATCGATGCGCTCATCGCCACCCGCATCCTGGAGCAGTTCGTCGCCCAGGTGTTCGCCGTGATGCTCCTACGGCGGTCGGGCCGGCCGATGCCGTGGCGGATGTGGCTGTACCCGCTGCCGTGCCTGGTTGCCCTCGTCGGCTGGCTGTTCGTGTACGCCACCACCGGCTGGCTGTTCGTGCTGATGGGGGCAGCCACGCTGCTGGTCGGGGCGGTGGTGTTCCTGGTGCGGGCGAAGCAGGCACGAGAATGGCCGTTCCGCAGCACACAATGAACGGGTTATTGCGTGACAGCGTGTGGTCCGTTAGGGTGTTAGCGTGCAATGGGCGGCGTAAGCCAAATTCGAGTTCTGCGACGAGAGGCCCGAATCTATTCACCCGAGGGGCACCATGGATACTGTCCGCAAGCCCACGCACCTGACTCAGGATGCAATGAGAGCTGTACTGCGTGCTATCGGCTCATCCGGCCTCCAGGCAGCGATGCAAGCCTGGGCCGCAGGGGATCGACCGAGCAACTTCCACAAGTTCCGCCGCGCACGGAGTTGGGTGGTACTGGACTCTCAGGGTCAGGAATACCCGCACCGGCCCCTGGTTGCCCTCGCATGTGAGTTGGCAGGGCAACCAGTCCTTGATCCCAACAATTTCGGTCTACCCAACGACGAGGTATGCAAAGAGTGGCTCGACCAAGTGCAGATTGAGTGGGGGCCGGTTTCGGCTGTATGACGGCAGTGCGCGATGTGCGTTGCTTCGGCCCTAGCCCGCATGGGGGACGCTGAACGATCCGTTGCAGCAGACAGCCGGGGCATGTAGTGCTTCCGCGACGTGTAGCTCACTCGTCCCCGCGGTTGCTGAGCTTTATCATTCGGCGATTCCGACGATGGGCGAAATTCGCCGCAAGTCGTTGGCGGGGTAGGCACGTTCCGAAAATGAGCAACGGTCCACGGTGGGGTGTGTACCAACTGCCCGGAAAGACACCGATTAGAGCGATACCAGCAACTTGACCCCGCCCGTCCGCCGGGTTACAGTTTTACCCGGCCTGCCATTCGCGGGGTGAATGCCCCGTGTCCTGTTCGCTGTCGTCGGTCGATCCCGGAGAGTTCTCATGCCCCGCCGCACTCTGGCGGTCTTGCTCGGCTTGGCGCTCGCGCCCGCCGTCGTCGCTCAGCCGCCGCAGAACGTGCTGCCGCAGCCGCGGCTGAACAACGTGTTCCCGGCGGGGGCGAAGGCCGGCGGCACGGTCGAAGTGACGGTGAACGGGTTCGACCTGGACGACCCGACCGGGTTGCTGTTCTCGCACGCCGGGTTCAAGGCCGAACTGGTCGTACCGCCGGAGCCGAAACCGGACCCGAAGGAGAAGGACAAGCCGAAGCCGCCGCCCAAGCCGAAGTCGCCGGCCACGTCTCACAAGTTCAAGGTGACGGTGCCGGCCGACATTCCGCTGGGGAACCACGACGTGCGGCTGGTGAGCAAGCTGGGGGTGAGCAACCCGCGGGCGTTCGTTGTCGGCGACCGGCCGGAGGTGAACGAAACGGACAAGCCGAACGACGACGTGCCGGACGCCCAGAAGGTGGAGCTGAACTCGGTGGTGAACGGGGTGATCGCCAACCAGGCGGACGTGGACTACTTCGTGTTCGCCGGCAAGACCAGGCAGCGGGTGATCCTGCACTGTGCCACGTCGAGCATCGACAGCCGGTGTCGCCCGCTGGTGGAGGTGTTCGACGCTGCCGGTAAGCGGCTGGCCGGCAACCGCAACTACCGGGACAACGACGCCCTCGCTGATGTGACGCTGGCGGCCGACGGCGATTATTTCGTGCGGCTGTGCGAGTTCGCGTACCAGTCCGGTAGTGCCGATCACTTCTACCGGCTGACGCTCAGCACCGGCCCGTGGATCGACGCCGTGTTCCCGCCGGTGGTGAACCCCGGCAAGCCGATGCCGGTGATGCTGTACGGCCGCAACCTGCCGGGCGGAAAACCGGTGACCGGGTCGAACCTGCAAGAGTTGGCCGCCACCGTCACCCCGCCGGCAAACGCCCCGCGGGACCAACTGACCGCCACCGGGTACACCCCGCCGACGCGGGCGCTGACCGACGGGTTCGACTTCCGCCTGCCGGGGTCGAACGCGATCACCATCGGGTACACCGACGCCGTCGTCCACGCAGAGAAGGAAGCCGGGAACGACAAGCCCGATACGGCCGAAGCGATCCCAGCCCCGTGCGACGTGGTGGGGCGGGTGGACCGACGTTACGACAAGGACTGGTTCGCGTTCACCGCCAAGAAGGGCGAAACGTACTTCATCGAGCTGTTCGCCGACCGCCTCGGGTCGGACATGGACACGTTCTTCGCGGTGAAGAACGCCGGCAACATGGGCGACGTAGTGCCGGAACAGGACGATGACCAGGACTCGCTGCACCCGCAGCAGTTCTTCACCCGCAGCGGCGACCCGGCGGCGGTGCGGTTCGTCGCCCCGGCCGACGGCAAGTACCTGATCCTGGTGGGCAGCCGGGAGGCGAGCGTGAACTACGGCCCGCGGTGCGTGTACCGCCTGCGGGTGAACAAGCCGGCCCCGGACTTCCGCGCGGTGGTCATGCCCAAGAGCCGCGACCTGACCGGGGCGACGGTGGCGGGCACGGCCGGCACGGTCGCCGTGGACGTGTTCATCGACCGGCGGTACGGGTTCACCGGCCCGGTAACGGCGACGGCCGAGGGGCTGCCCGCCGGTGTGACGGCTCAGCCGTGCCTGATCGGCACCGGCAACCGCTGGGGCACGCTGGTGTTGTATGTGGCGGAGAACGCCGCCCCGTTCACCGGCCCGATCAGCGTGAAGTGTTCGGCCACGACCGATGACAAGCCGGTGTCGCACGCGGCCCGTCCGGCCACCATCACCTGGAGCGTGCAGCCGGGGCAGAACATCCCCACCGTCACCCGGCTGGACCGCCAACTGGTACTGGCGGTAGTGCCGCAGAAGGCGGCGTTCCGCATCGCCCTCGACCTGCCGCAGGCGAAAGTGAAGACGAAGGACGCCGCCGGGAAGGACGCGGACGTGAAGCTGGAAACCCCGCTGTACGTCAAGCCCGGCGACAAGTTGACGCTGCCGGTGAAGGTGACGTGGCAGGGCGAGGGCACCCGACCGAACCCGCTCAACCTGCGGATGGAGTCGATCCACCCTAACCGCCAGCAGTCGCCCGTCGGCACCCAGCAAGGCGACGACAACAACCCGGCGACGAACATCCCGAAGGACAAGGCGGACGGGCCGATCACCATCGACGTGCGGCCGACCGCGCCGCCCGGCGTGTACCAGGTGGTCGTCCGCGGTGACACGCAGGTCCAGTTCGCCCGTGACCCGATGCAGAAGGACAAGAAGTCGAACGCGGTCGTGACGGCCCATACCACTCCGCTGGTGGTGACGGTGCTGCCGACCGCGCTGGGCAAGTTCACCGCCCAGCCGCCGGCGAACAACCAGTTGAAGGCCGGCACCACCGCCGAGGTGCTGCTGAAGGTGGAGCGGCTGAACGACTACGCCGGAGAGTTCAAGGTAGCCGTCGCCGTGCCGAAGGAGGCGAAGGGGGTGACGGCGAAGGGGGTAACCGTGCCGGCCGGGGCGACCGAGGTGAAGATCCCGGTCGAGGTGGCGAAGGACGCGAAGGACGCGGGAGCCGTGCAACTGGTGCTGACCGCGACCGCCACCGTTCATGGCAAGTTCCCGATCAGCCACGAGGTGAAGGTGGCCGGCCTGCGGGTCGTACCCGAGCCGGTGAAGAAGGAAGAGAAGAAGAAGTGACCACCCCAAAGCCGACGGACGGCCGTCCGTCGGCTTTCATCCCAACACGACACAATGAAATACACCCTCCCTGCCCTGTTCCTCCTCGCCCCGGCCGTTGTTGTCGCCGACGACCCGAAGCCGAAGGCCGGCCCAACCCCCATCCCGCTCGTGGACCTGAAGCGGACGGACGCGGTCAGCTACGAGAAGGAGATCGCCCCGCTGTTCGCCGCCAAGTGCCAGGCGTGCCACGCCGGGAAGATCACCGAGGGGAAGCTCGACCTGAGCACGTATGCCGCCCTGATGAAGGGCGGGGAGCGGGGGCCGGCGGTGGTGCCGAACAAGCCGGCGGACAGCCGGCTGTTCCAACTGGCCGGACACCTGAAGAAGCCGGTGATGCCGCCGAAGGGCGACGGCGACCCGCTCACCTCGCAGGAACTCAGCCTGCTCAAGCTGTGGATCGACCAGGGGGCGAAGCCGCCGGCGGTGGACGCGAAGGCGACGCGGGCGGTGGTGCTGTCCCTCCCGCCGGCGGTGGTGAAGCCGGTGCGGGCGGTGGCCATAAGCCCGGACAAGGCTACCGTCGCCGCCGGCCGCGGCAACCAGGTTCACCTGTTCGACGCCAAGACCGGCGAGTTCAAGAAGACGCTGGTGGACCCGGCCCTCAAGACGGCCGACGGCAAGCCGGCCACCGCCGCCCACATCTCGCTGGTCGAGTCGATGGCGTACAGCCCGGACGGGAAGACGCTCGCCACCGGCAGCTTCCGCGAACTCACCCTGTGGGATGCCGACAAGGGCGAGCCGCGGAAGCGGATCGGCGGGTTCGCCGACCGGGTGGTGGCGGTCGCGTTCTCGGCGGACGGCAAATACATCGCAACCGGCGGCGGGGCGGCCACCGAGGACGGCGAGGTGAAGCTGTTCACCGCCCCCGGCGACCCGGTGGCCGAGTTCAAGAACGCCCACACCGACACCGTGTTCGGTGTCAGCTTCAGCCCGGACGGCAAGCTGCTCGCCACCGCCGCAGCGGACAAGTTCGTGAAGGTGTTCGAGGTGCCGTCCGGCAAGCTGCTGAAGACGTTCGAGGGGCACACCAACCACGTGCTGGACGTCGGCTGGACGGCGGACGGGAAGAAGCTGGTGTCGTGCGGGGCGGACACGGACAAGATGGTGAAGATCTGGGACTACGAGAAGGGTGAGAAGGCTCGCGACCTGACCACCGGCAAACTCCAGGCGACGCGGCTGGTGTTCGTACCGAAGACGCCGCAGTTCCTGCTGTGCGGCGGGGACGGCGGGGCGAAGTTGTGGAACGCGGACAACGGTGGGCAGATGCGGTCGTTCGACGGAGGCAAAGACTTCCTGTACGCGGTGGCCGTGAGCGGGGACGGGAAGGTGGTTGCCACCGGCGGGGAGGAGGGCGTGGTGCGGCTGTACAACGGGGAGAACAACCAGCTCATCAAGGCGCTGCTCCCGCCGGGGGCGGAGCCGGCGAAAAATCCCGAGCCGGCGAAACCGAAGAAGTAATGTGGGCCAACCGGGGCGGCGCAGGAAGCGGCGCCGCCCCGAACCGAACCGGCCGCGAGCATCACCCGCGGCCGGTTCCTTGTTACTGGTGGCACAGGCCTGCGTCACATCTCAGACACGCGGGACGAGGGCTTTCCGCCGCCCGATCAACCCGTACCCGACGGCGGTGTTGTACACCCGAGTCCAGTCGATCCCGGAGAGCCGGTTCTTCAGCCGCGGCCAGCGGCCGGGGTTCACCCATCCGACATAACGTGCCCGGCCCCATAATTGGCACTCCGTGAGAAGCCCGTCGGCCGGCCGCTCGCCCCGCGCCAGGGCGTGGGCGTCGTCGATGTGCCGCTCTAGTTCAGTTGCGTAGTCGGCACTCACGTCCGGGTGGCCGCGGTGGAAGCGAAGGTTGGTGATCGTAAACCCGTCCTCAGCCGGCTTGCAATTCATCTTCTCTCGGTTCACGGTAAACCCGTTTTCCCGGAGGACCGCTTCGACCAAGCCCGGCACGCCGCTGCCGTCCAAGTCGAAGTTACCGCTGACGAAGAGGTCGTCCACGAAACGAGTGTACGTCAGGTTCATCGCGCGACATGCCGAACCGATTCGCACGTCCGCTTCGGCCAGTAGCGTGTCCGCAAGGATCGGGCTGGTCACCAGTCCCTGCTCCAGGCAGAACCGGTAGGTACACAGCCGGGTGATGCACCGGGCCGCGTCGGTCGGACACCCCAACTGCTCGAACAGCCGCCTCACCCGAGTATGGTGAATGCCAGGGTAGAACTGGGCGATGTCCGCCTTGAACACGAACCGGTTGCCCAGATGCGGGCGGAGGTTGGTCAGCACGTTCCGCCCTGGCACCCCACCATGGCTGGCCTGGGAGCGAGGCAGGCTGGGGAGCAGCACCCGTGAGTACAGTCGCCGCTGGAGTTGCCGAAGTGGACCACGGGCGCACACCACCAACCGGACCTTGCCCGGCTTGGTCGGATCGATCAGATCGTATTCGACGTACTGCCGATCGGCAGACCGGAGAACTGATCGGAGGTGGTCCGGCGGGCAGCCGAGGGTACGGGCCAAGTGGCCGACTGTGGCGAACCGAATCACGCGGCGTCCCCGTCGACGTCTAGCTTGTCGCCCAGTTCCTGCCGCCACGCTGTGGCGAGAGCGAGCATTGGCCGGCGGACCGCCTCGGGCAGGTCGTTCACGTCCCCGTGAAGACACCAAGCCAGCATGTGGAGGTCAACCCCCCATGCACGTCGGTAGCGATCAATGAGGTCGTGCGAGGGGATCGCCTTGTTGTTCTCGATGTTCGACAGGTGGACTTGGGTGATGCCTAGCGTCTGTGCGGCTTGCACCTGGGTGAGCCGCTTCCGCTCGCGGAGGTAGCGGGCGGTCTTCCCGAGGGGGAGCATGGGTGCCGAAAGCCTCGTGTGGGTGGAGATGGTAAGACGAGCTAGAGGGTCTTGTACCCGGAGAGCAGCAGAGCGGCGTAAGCTGTGATGGACTCCGCGCGGATGATGTCCGGCGGATCACTGCTCAGACTTCTCACCACATCCCGGTAAAGATCCTCTAGCCCGTCCGAAGTTGTCTCTCCCGCGTCACTGCTCCCAACCCTGAGCGCCTCCCAGAAGGCTGTTACCTCTTCCAGTCGGTGTTCCGGGTCAGGTGGCGGCGGTGCGAGACACAGGTCGGCGCGACTTATCATCGCAGGTCTCCTCGGTGGCGACAACGAAGGGGACCACAGCGGCCCCTTACCTGTAGCGTCTCAGCCGCTACTGTCGTCTCTCCGCGTCACTCGCTCCATCGCGTTACCGCGATCGAGAGTTGACGTCGGTCCGAGAGGAGAATCAAAAAATCGTACCATGCGGCCGTTCGGGCGACCGACCGCGTGACACGACTTTCGTCAGGCCTAGGAAACAAGTCCCTAGGCAACCGCATTGCTGCGGGCGAGGAAACCAGACCTATCACGAGTAGTATAAACGCGGAGTTTATAAAAACAAGTCGGCTTCTTTTGGGATACTATCGGTCCGAGCAGGGCAAGGTATGCTCAGACCACCCAATAGTTGGCACCAGCCCGGAGTGCCACGGGATCGCTCACACCCCGATCGTTTGCCCGTCGCGGCTGGGGGATGGCGGGCCGGCGTCGCGGTCCATATCCGCCTCCACCTGCTTCATGTCCGCCGTCTCCCGCTTCGCCTGCCACCACGCCCAGGCGATGGCCAGCACCGCCACCGCCAGCACCGTCAGCCCGACGTTGATGTTGCCCGGCGGGGCCGCCTTCAGGTTGTCCCGCACGTTGTGCAGGATGACCACCGGCAGGGCGAGCAGGCTGACCATGTTCATCACCTTGATGAGCGGGTTGATGGCCGGCCCGGCGGTGTCCTTCAACGGGTCGCCGACGGTGTCCCCGGTCACGCTCGCCTTGTGCTTCTCGCTCCCCTTGCCGGTGTTCCGGGCGTGGTCCCGCGGCTCGTCCTCGATCATCTTCTTGGCGTTGTCCCACGCGCCGCCGGCGTTGCTCATGAACACCGCCAGCAGTTGCCCGACCAGGATCATGCCGGCCAGAAACCCGCCTAGCGCGAACGGCCCGAGCAGGAACCCGACCACCAGCGGAGTGCCGATGGCCAGCAGGCCGGGGCCGATCAACTCCTTCTGGGCGGTGCCCGTGCAGATGTCCACTACTCGGCCATAGTCCGGCCGCTTCTGCCCGCTCATGATCTGCGGGTCGTGGAACTGCTTGCGGCACTCGTTCACGATCAGGTACGCCGCCCGACCCACCGCCCGGATGGTGAAGCTGCTGAACAAGAGCGGCACCGCCCCGCCGAGCAGCATGCCGATGAACACGAACGGGTCGGCCACCGTCAGGTTCGCCGACCCCCGCTTGAAGTCTTCCACCGTCAGTTGGCCGATCTTCTCCTCCGCCCCGGTGACGAGCACGGCGATGAAACTGGCGAACAGCGACACCGACGCGATCACCGCCGACCCGATGGCGATGCCCTTGGTGATGGCCTTGGTGGTGTTCCCGACCGCGTCCAGGTCGGCCAAAATTTGGCGGGTGGCCTTCACCTCGGCGTCCGGGATGCGGTCCGGGTGATTGGCCGGCAGCGGGTTGCCCGTCTCGTCCCGGTTGAACCCCATCTCGCCGATGCCGTTGGCGTTGTCGGCGATCGGGCCGAACACGTCCATGCTGATGGTGTCGCCCGTCAGGGTCAGCATGCCGATGCCGCACATGGCGACGCCGAAAGCGATGAACAGCAGGTTGTCCGTCTGCACGTAAACCATCACCGACCCGAGCAGGGCGGCGGAGATGATGAGCACCGCCCACACCGAACTCTCGTACCCGAGCGCCAGCCCGGAGATGATGTTGGTGGCGTGCCCGGTGCGGCTGCTCTTCACCACCTCCTTCACCGGACTGTAGTCAGTACTCGTCCAGTATTCCGTGCAGCGGTTCAGGGCGACGGCCAGCACGATGCCGATCAGGCAGCACACCACCGCCCCCCAGTCGAACCCGACTTTCAGCGGCGCGTAGGTGCCGGCGCGGGCGAGTTGTTCGCCGGCCACCCGCGCCTGCTCGTCGGTCGACAGCCCCCGCCATTTCGCCTTCACCTCGGCCCGGGCGGCAGTCAGCTTGTCGTCGTTCTCCTTGCGGAAGGTGTGGTCCGGCCGTCCGGTGGTGTCGGTCTTGATCCCCTCGATGGCCGGCAGGTCGAGCGCCTTCCGCAGGCCCGGCTCGGCGTACATGCCGCGGTCGATGGCCACCCCGACGATGTACGGGGCGTCGTACTGCAGGTAGGCGTAGCCGACGGCGGTGAACCCGATGGCGCTGATGACCGCCGACCGCCAGAACCCGATGTTGATGCTCCGCATGGCGGAGGTGGCGTTGCCGGTGGTCATGCCGCGGCCGACCAGCGCCGTGGAGATCATGCTGCCCACTACACCGACGGCCATCACCAGCAGCGGGAAAATCATCCCCTTGTACCCGAGGGCGGCGTACCCGAGGATGACCGCCGCCACCATCGTCACCGCGTAGCTCTCGAACACGTCCGCCGCCATGCCGGCACAGTCGCCGACGTTGTCGCCCACGTTGTCGGCGATGGTGGCGGCGTTCCGCGGGTCGTCCTCCGGCATGTCCTTCTCGATCTTGCCGACCAGGTCCGCCCCCACGTCCGCCGCCTTCGTGTAGATTCCCCCGCCCACCCGCATGAACAGCGCCAGTAGCGACCCGCCGAACCCGAACCCGAGCAGCGTCTCGTAGGCCAGTTCGCCGAAGAACAGCAGGATGAGGGTGCCGCCGAGCAGCCCAAGGCCGCAGGTGAACATGCCGGTGACGGTGCCGCACCGGTACGCCAGCCGCATGGCGTCGCCGAAACTCTTGCGGGCGGCGGCGGCGACCCGGATGTTCCCAGCCGTCGCAAGCCGCATTCCGATGAACCCGACACTGCCGCTAAAGATCGCTCCGATCAGGAACGCCACCCCGCGGCCGAGGGTGACGGCCACCCGCTCCGCCCGGTCGCCGTGCGTATCTCCCAGTTGCCACGGCCATTTGGCCAGGATGATGACCGCCGTCAGCACGACCAACAGCACCGCCACCACGGTGAACTGACGTTTCAGGTACGCGTCCGCCCCCTGCCGCACGGCGTCCGCCACCGCCTTCATCGCACTCGTGCCGGTGTCCGCGGCGTACACCGCCTTGGCCGAGCGGAAGGCGTACACCAGCCCGGCGATCGCGATGGCCAGCGCGGCCAGCAACCCGGCCTTCTCCGGGGTGCCGTACACGGGGCTTGTGAGGAACTCGAACGGCTGCCAATGGCTGGCCCCGGACGAACCGCTCGGCTGAGCACCGAACAGGCCGACGGTGGCGACCGCCATTGCTGCGGCGAGCCACGGGAACCCGCGCTTCTTGCGCTTCCGGCGGCCGGCGAGAGGTAGGTCGGGAGTCATTTCGGAGACGAATCCCTGGGATGGAGTTCGATCGGAACGGGGCGGCGGTGTGGAGGGAGAGGTGGTTGCGAAGCAACCTCCGCCGGCCCCGGTGCGATACACGAGTCAGCCCCCGGCGCGAGCCGGAAGCCGGGAAGACGTATCAGGATAGACCAATTGGGTAGAACCGTCTACGGGGGGGAACCCATCGATCGGGAGAAACGGGAAAGGTTACACGGGCGCCCAATTGGCCGGCGACACCGCGGTGTCGTCCGACTGAAATCGGCACACGGCCAGCGTCAGGTCGTCGGTCAGTGGGGTGTCGGAGCAGAACGCCCGCTGGCACTTTAACACCCGCTGGACGAGTTCCGCCTCGGACGCCGGCTCCCGCAGGCACTCGGTGAGCCTGTCTGTCCCATACTGCTCGCCGATCTCGTTCCGCGCCTCGACCAATCCGTCGGTGAAGAAGCAGATGGCGTCACCGGGGTTCAGCGTGACCGTCTTCTCAACGTACACCTCGTCCGGGATGACGCCGAGCAGGAACCCCTGGGCGGTGATCGGTTTGACCTCGCCGGTGGCGGCGTTGTACCGGAGCGGGTACGGGTGGCCGGCGTTGGCGTACCGCAGCTCCCGCGTGCGGCGGTCGTATACCCCGTAAAAGGCGGTGACGAACCGCTCCTCGGTCACGCCACTTAACCGCCGGTTCAGCGCCGCCAGCACATCGCCGGGGCGGGTGGCGCTGTGGGCCACCTCGGCGAACGCGAACCGGGTCATGATCGCCACCATGGCCGCAGCCACGCTGTGCCCGCTGGCGTCGGCGATCAGGAACCCGAGGTGATCGGCGTCCGGCGTGGCGAAGTCGTAGTAGTCCCCACCCAGGTGGTCGAGGGGCGCGTAGTGCAACGCCCACCGCAGGTCCGGCCAATCCGGCGGGGCGTGCGGCAGGAACGACTTCTGCAACTGTCCGGCCGCCCGCAGGTTATGAACCAACTCCAGGTCGCGAGCCATGAGTTGGTCGTTCGCCCGCCGCAACTCCCGCGTCCGCTCCTCCACCCGCTCGTTCAGGTACTCCGCCCGCCTGGCGATCAGCATGCGAGACGACAGCAACCCGACCACCCGCTCGCCCTCGACCACCGGCAGATGCCTCACCTGTCTCCGGGTCATGGCCGTCATGGCCTCCTCCCACCCCACGTCCGCCGGAATGGTGTGCGGGTCCGGGGTCATCCAGTCGGCCACCGGGTAGATTCGCCAGCCGGGAACCGCGTCGGCCACCCGGCGGAGCAGGTCCCGCTCGGTGAAGATGCCGACCAGCCGATCGGCCGCGTCGCACACCAGCACCGACCCGATCCGCTCGCGGTTCATGAGCAACAGCACGTCTCCGACCGGATGGTCCGGCAGGACGCGAACCGGGTCAGGGTGCATGACCGTGCGGACGGTGAGGGTGGGGGCGGACATGCCGGGGGTTGCGCTCCATCAGGCGTCGGAAAATCAGACCGGCGGCCGATTCGTCGGGCCTCGGCGGCGTGAGGGTTGCATGAAAACTCTCGACCCGTGTTGCTCGCCGGACCTATTCTTTATCTGCTAAACTACGGTGCCGACAACCTCAGCCACGGAGCGTGCCGATGCCGACCCCTGTCCGCCAGGCCGCCGCCATCCCGGTCCGTGACGGGTTGGTGTGCATGGTCACCTCCCGCAGCGGGAGGCGGTGGGTGGTCCCGAAGGGCCGGATCGAGGTGCGGCAGACGGCGGCCGACGCGGCCGCCACCGAGGCGTGGGAAGAGGCCGGGGTGCTGGGCACCCTGTCCGCCGACCCGGTCGGCACCTTCGGGTACGAAAAAGACGGGCGGGACCATCAAGCGGTGGTGTTCGTCCTGACGGTGGACGAGGTGCGTGAGCAGTGGCCGGAGCAGTACGAGCGGCGGAGGGAGTGGGTCACCCCGGAGGAAGCGGTGACCCGCATCGAGGAGCCGGAGTTGCGAAAAATCGTGAAGGCCGTGTGTCGCAACCTGCGGGTGGTGACGGGCTGATCACCCGACTCGGGCCGCAACCCATCGGTCCACATCCGCCTCACTCCGTACGTCCGGCACCCCGCCGAACAGCTCCCAGCTTTCGACCAGGCTGGCCGATTGACCCGACTGGAGCGTGACGAGTTCGCCGACCGTCTCCATCTCCAGCATGTCCTCGTTGCTGAACGTTTGGTAGCGGGTGCCGCGGTCCGGGTACACCGCCCCGTCGCGGTAGTCGAACCGCTTCACGAACAGGGTGTTGCTGTTCACGTACCCCACCCACCCCTCTCGGTGGGCCAGCCCGATCTTCGTCGGCCCCTTATTCACGTCTTGGCGGAGCAGGATGTATTTCGCCCCGAACATCCAGCGGGTGTCGGCGAAGTCGAAGTACGGCCACAGGATGAGTTCCTGGTTCGGGGCGTAGTCGGCCGGCGACTTGGCGTTCGACGGGTGGCCGGGGTGGTTGAACTTCTTCGGCAGCGGGATCACCTCCACCCCGCCGGGCGCCATCACCGTCGGCCCCCACGGGGCTAGCTCGGTCGGCTCCTTCCCGACGTTCGTGACAGTGAGCGTCACCTCCACGCGGGTGCCCTTCTCCGCCAACTTCAGCGTCATCCCCTTCTGCACGCCGTACTCGGCCTCCGGCGGCGGCGTGAACACCACTTCGAGCGGGGACTTCTTCTCCCACTTCACCGGCCGGTTGTCCGGGAAGTAGGTCCGCGTCAGGTCTTCGGGGGCGAGCCAGAACCGGTGCCCGCCGCGGATCTGCCACTCGGCCTCCCCGGTACCGCCCATCTGTTCGGCGTAGTTCTTCATCACATTGAACCCGCCCGGCAAGTGGTAGGCGATCACCCGCGGCCCGACGTCCAGTGTGACGACCAGTTCGCAATCGGCGTTCGATAGCTTCAGGTTGTTCTTCCACCCACGGTACTCGACGACTTCGATCACAGCGGTGACTCCGGAAGGGGCGGATCGGAATCCCGACAGGTTGAAGGAAAGTGGGGCGAACGGCAACCGGAATCGGCGATAGGCGTGATTTTCCCGGGCCTGGGGGCTGCTGCTACAATGTGTGATCGCCACACCCCTATGCCGTTTGTCATGACACCGACCAACGCCCGGCCGCCGGGCAAGCTGTCGCTTCCGATGTGGACCGCCGAGTACGCGGCCCCACTCGCCCCGATGACGGCGGCGGAGATGCGCGCCCGCGGGTGGGACGGGGTGGACGTGGTGTTCGTCACCGGCGACGCCTACGTCGATCACCCCAGCTTCGCGATGGCCATCCTCCACCGGGCGCTCGAACACGCCGGGTTTCGGGTGGCCATCCTGTCGCAGCCGGACTGGAAGACGGCCGACCCGTGGCGGCAGTTCGGCCGCCCGCGGCTGTTCTTCGCCGTGTCCGCCGGCAACATGGACTCGCTGATTAACCACTACACCGCCAACAAGAAGGTGCGGAACGACGACGCCTACAGCCCCGGCGGGCGGATCGGCCTGCGGCCGGACCGGGCGACGCTGGTGTACAGCCAGCGGTGCCGGGAGGCGTACCCGGGCGTGCCGGTGATCGCCGGCGGGGTGGAGGCAAGCCTGCGGCGACTGGCCCATTACGACTACTGGTCGGACACGGTGAAGCGGTCGATCCTCCTCGACAGCAAGGCCGACCTGGTCGCCTACGGCATGGGCGAAGTGACGATCGTCGAAATCGCGAAGCGGTTGCAGGCCGGGCAGACGGTGAAAGACCTGCGTGATCTGCGCGGGGTCGCTTACGCGCTCGGGGCGAAAGAGAGTGAGGAGTTGAACGCCCACGGACGGCCGTCCGTGGGCTTCGAGAAAACAGAAACGGTTCCCAGTTACGAGCAGGTGAAGGCCGACAAGCTCGCATTCGCCGAGGCCACTCGGCTGATCCACCTGAACACGAACCCGTTCAACGCAGCCGCCCTGGTGCAGTTCCACGACCGACAGGCGGTGGTGCAGAACCCGCCGTGCCTGCCGCTGTCGCAGCAGGAGATGGACCGCTACTACGACCTGCCGTACACCCGCCGCCCGCACCCGAGCTACACCGAGCCGATCCCCGCCCACGAGATGATCAAGGACTCGATCACCGTCATGCGGGGGTGCTTCGGCGGCTGCACGTTCTGTAGCATCACCGCCCACCAGGGGCGGATCATCCAGAACCGCTCGCCCGAGTCGATCCAGAAGGAGGCGGAGAAGATCGCCGCCGACCCGGAGTTCAAGGGCGT
>CANJKY010000002.1 GCA_947474875.1 Gemmataceae bacterium | reverse complement strand
GAGCGGCATCCCGAAATTCGCCAGGGCCAGGCACAAGACCGCCCCGCCGCCAAGGAGACAGGACGGAAACCGTAGCGACCGGAGCCGGCCCGAGCGGGTCGGGAGGAGGTAAGACACCAGGACGATCGGCACGAGGCCGGCCACCACGGCGACGATGTGCGGCGCCGTCGCCCGGCCCATCGGGAACAGCCCGCCGAACAGCATCGCCACCGCCGCGGCATATAGCAGGGCGCGGCACGTCGGGGAGGCGCCGACCGCGCCCAGCCCCAGGCCGACGCCGAACAGGGCCGCCGCGAGTGAGACGAAGGCGGGGAGCATGGCCCACCCGTGCGGGCCGAGAGCCAGTTCGCTGATAAGCTGCCGCCGCGGGTCGTAGGCCGTTTGCAAGCCGTGGAGTACGAGGACGATCGCGGCAAAACCGAAAACTCCCGCGAAGCCCAGCCAGCCCCCGAGCATTGCGAACGTGCGCGACATCCCGATCGCACCTTCTAGAAGGGCGGTTTCCTGTAGGTGCGGCCCACGGGACGGGATCTCGGCGGGGCGATCCGACCCCGCACCGTCACCGGGCGAGCTTACGGAGCAGCGGTGTCTGCTCTATCGGTGTACTACGGCGGATAGCTCGGCCGAAACAATTACAGGTCCGCCGAGTCCATGTACCATTTGACCTTCGGGATTTCCGGCATCTCACGGCCGTCGTCCACGCCGATCTCCGCCTTGATCACGGCTTCGAGCTTGGCGCTCATGGCCGCGAGCAGGTCCGCGTTCTTCTCCCGGTCCGCGGCGAGGTTCACCGTTTCCTCGGGGTTGGCCTGTAGGTCGAACAGCTCCACGTCGTTCGCCTTGTACAACTCGTCGTTCGTCGCCGGGCGGTTCCGCTCGACCGGGGAGAAATACCGCGAGAACTTGTACCGCCCGTCGAACACGGTCCGCAGGCTGCCGCGCTTCTTCAGGTCGGGCTTGTACCCCGCCTTCTCCAACTCTTCCTTGGGCGACTTGTTCGCCGCGATGGCTTCCCCGGCGACCTTGAGCAGGGTCGAATCGTTGGTACACAGCGCGCTGTAGGCGAACAGGACACCCTCGCGCGCCGCATGAACTCCGGCCCCCGCCCCTTTCGCCAGGGCCGGCGCCAGGTCCTTGCCGGGCAGGTCGCGGCCCGCGAACTCGCTCCGTCGCGTCGCGTCAACCCCCGCCAGCGAGAGCAGGGTGGGGGCCACGTCAATGTGGCTCGACAGCGCCGGGCACGTCTGCCCGCCTTTCACGTCCGGGTGTACCACGATGAACGGGATGTGGATCGACTCCTCGTAGGCGAACGGGCCCTTGCCGCGGAGACCGTGGGAGCCGGCCATTTCGCCGTGATCGGCGGTGAAGACGATGACGGTGCGATCGGCGAGGCCCAGGGCGTCGAGCTCGCCCAGAATCGACTGGAGCTGGACGTCGACCGACCGGATCGAGTTGAGGTAGAAGTCGTTGAACCGCCGCCAGCGGTCGTCCTCGAGCGGGATGTGCCCGAGGACGTGGTCCCACATCTTGAGAAACTCGCCGTGCGCCTTCGGCCGCCCGGCGGCGTCGAGCGGTTCGCGGAGGGTTTTCGCCACCGGCGTGTCCCACGTGTGCCGGTAGATGGGGTGGTCCGGCGCCGGGGTCGCGCGTTTGAGCAGCTTGCCGGTGTCCTGCACCTTCTTGCCGGGCGCGTCGGTGTTGAAGTACATGATGTCATGCGGGTTCACGAGGCTCACGAACAGGCTCCACGGCTTGCCAGCGTCCGAAAGTGGCCGCCCGTGGCGGCGGAGCCAGGTGACCGCACTGCCGCTGATCAGGTGGTCGAACTGGTACCCGCCCAGGTCGTGGCCGACGAGGTCGCCGGGGGAGGCGTAGTCCGCGAAGCCGTACTCCTCCATCTCTTTGGTGAACAACTTGGTCGGGTTGTGCGAATCGAACTCCCGGTTGAGGTGCCACTTGCCCTTGTAGGCGGTGTAATACCCCGCCTTGCGTAGCATGTGACCGATGGTGGGAACCTTGGGCGAAAGGCTCTGCTGCCACGGGCAGTCGCAGTTGTCGAACATCTTGTTGTCCGCCGTCTGCAGTCCGGTCATCAGGACCGACCGCGACGGCGTACACATGATAGCGCTGGTGTAGTGCTGGGCGAAGGTGACGCCGGTCTTCTGCAACCGCTCGTGAGCCGGCAGGGTGAACCCAGAGGGCCACTTCGACGTGTAACGCTCCTGATCCGTGAAGATGAAAAGGATGTTCAGGCCGCGGCGAGAGTTCCCGCCGCTCGCCCGTCGGGGTTCACCCTGATCCTGGGCCTGTACTCCGGCCGCCAGTGATCCGAGGAGCGGGGTGACCACGGCGCCCGCAGACGCGCGATGAAACTCGCGCCGCGTGACACCGCTGTGGGCGAATTCTGCTGGCATTACAGCACCTTTCGGAAGCAGGAAGGGATGAAACAATCCCTATCGGCCTGAGGCGGGACGTGCTCGCTTCGGTGGTGAGCCGCGGTGCTCAGCTACCGCGTCGGGCCGTCCGGTCGGCCTGGCGCGCGAACGTACTCGCTACCATCTTTCGCCACAAGCAAATTCCACCCGCTGTCTTCGGCGTGAGGCTGGACGGATTGCTCTGTTAACTCGACAAGTGTGACGGGAGAAATCCGTGGCTTCCGGCGGGGTTAACCCAGCTGCCACCTACACCGCAAAGATCCTTCCGTACTGGAAGCCTCCGCATAGTCTGCCCCTTACAACGTGAACAGCGGCAACGCCGACAACTGTGGCCGCTCCGCAAAAGTGGTCTGGCCGCCTTTTGTCCCAGGCAGGTACCGCGGCACGCGAGCGTGTCGAGCTATCGGAGAAAGCCGTGAAACCAGTCCGTGACTCGATGCCCAGAATCCTCGTAGTGCTGGCAGTCGTCCTCGCCGTGAGTGCGGCGGTCCGTGCCGACGACTCGCTCCTCACCGTCGGCCGGCTGTTCGGCACGAAGGAGTTCGACACCGACCCGCTCCCGGTCCGGCGGTGGAGCAAGAAAACGCCCACCTATTTCACCCTGGAGAAGGGCGAACTGGTTCGCAACGACCCGGCGACCGGGAAGAAGGAGATCGTCGTTTCGGCCAAGGCGTTCACCCCGACGGGCGGCAAAGAGCCGCTGAAGGTGGAGGGGTACGAGTTCTCGGCCGACGAGACCAAGTTGCTCCTCTTCACGAACAGCAAGCAGGTCTGGCGGCGGAACACCCGCGGCGACTACTGGCTGCTCGACGTGGCGGCCCGCAAGCTCCGCAAACTCGGCGGGGACGCCGCCCCGTCGTCGCTCATGTTCGCCACGTTCTCGCCGGATGGCACACGGGTCGCCTTCGTCCGTGAGAGCAACCTGTACGTTCAGGACCTGGACACCCTGAAGGTCACGCCGCTGACCGCCGACGGATCGAAAACGCTCATCAACGGCACGTCAGACTGGGTGAACGAGGAGGAACTGGACCTGCGGGACTGCTTCCGCTGGAGCCCGGACGGCAAGCACCTCCTGTTCTGGCAGTTCGACACCACCGGTGTGGCCGAGTTCCACCTCGTCGACACCGTGGTCAGCAAATCGCCGAAGGTCACGTCGTTCGCGTATCCGAAGGTGGGCGAGAATAACTCGGCCACGCGGCTGGGCGTGATCCCGGCCGGCGGCGGGCAGGTGCGGTGGCTCGACCTGCCCGGCGACCCCCGTGAGCACTACCTGCCGCACGCCGACTGGACGCCGGACGGTTCGCGGGTGATGGTGCAGCAGTTCAACCGCCTGCAAACGGAACTGAAGGTGTGGAGCGCCGATCCCGCCACCGGCACGGCCGCCGCGGTGTTCACCGAAAAAGACTCCGCCTGGATCGAGAACGAGAACCCGTTTCGCTGGCTGGACGGCGGCAAAGCTCTCGTCTGGCTGAGCGAGCGGTCGGGGTGGCGGCACGCCTACCGCGTTCCGCTGGACGGCTCGCCGCCGCAACCGATCACGACGGGCACGTTCGACGTGATGGCCGTCGAGGCGATCGACGAGGCCGGCGGGTGGCTGTACTACGCCGCCTCGCCGAAGAATGCGACCCAGAAGTACCTGTTCAGGGTGAAGCTCGACGGCAGCCACACCGAGCAACTCTCGTCCGGCACGCAGCCCGGCTGGCACGAGTACGACATCTCCCCGGACGCGAAGTGGGCCGTCCACACCCGGTCGACATTCACCACCCCGCCGGTGGTGGAGGTGGTGCGGCTGGCGGACAACACCGCCGTTCGCACGCTGGCCGACAACGCGAAACTCCGCGGCAAGCTCGACGCGCTGAAGAAACCGGTCGCCGAGTTCCTGCGAGTGCCGATCGGCGGTGGGATCACGCTCGACGGCTGGAGCCTGAAGCCGGCGACGGTTGAACCGAACGCGAAACTGCCGCTGCTCATGCACGTGTACGGCGAGCCGCACGGCCAGACGGTGCGGGACGCCTGGCCCGGCCCCCGCGGGCTGTGGCACTGGATGCTCGCCCAGCAGGGGTTCGTGGTGGCCAGCGTGGACAACCGCGGCACCAACGTGCCCCGCGGCCGCGAGTGGCGAAAGGCCGTTCACCGCAAGGTCGGCATCCTGGCCCCGGCCGAACAAGCGGCGGCGGTGCGCGAGATGTTGAAGCTGTGGCCACTCGTCGACCCGTCCCGCGTCGGTTCGTGGGGGTGGAGCGGCGGCGGCAGCATGAGCCTGAACGCCCTGTTCCGCTACCCGGACCTGTATCGCGCCGCCGTCGCCGTCGCCCCGGTGGCCGACCAGCGGCTGTACGACACCATCTACCAGGAGCGGTACATGGGCCTGCCGGCGGGCAACCTGACCGGCTACCGGGACGGCTCGCCGATCACCCACGCTGGCAAGCTGCGGGGGAACCTGCTGCTCGTCCACGGCACCGGCGACGACAACTGCCACTACCAGGGCACCGAGCGGCTGATGGAGGAACTCATCGCCAAGGGCAAGCGGTTCGAGGTGCTGCCGTACCCGAATCGCACCCACGCCATCAAGGAGGGGCGGAACACCGACCAGCACCTGATGGAGGCGATGACCCGGTTCCTCCGCGACAACCTACAGTCTCCGCACGCCCCCGCCCCGGACCCGGTGTACGAGACGCGGACCCTCCGCGGGTGGACACTGCACGTCAACCGCGTGCTGCTCGCCGCTGAGGTGAAGCAGACGGCGAAGGTGATGGAGTCGCTCGACAAGCAACTCGAAGACATCACGAAGGTGGTGCCGAAGGAGGCGGTGGCGAAACTCCAGAAGGTGCCGCTGTACTTCAACCCGGAGTACCCGGGCGTGCGGCCGACCGCCGAGTACCACCCCGCCGCCGACTGGCTGCGGAAGAACGGCCGCGACCCGGCGATGGCCCGGAGTGTCGAGTTCACCAACCTCCGCATCTACGCGGAGGAGGTGGACCGCATGCCGTGGTTCGTGCTGCACGAACTGGCACACGCCTACCACGACCGCGAACTGCCCAAAGGGTTCGGTAACCCGGACGTCGCCGCCGCGTTCGCCCGCGCGAAGGAGGCGGGCAAGTACGACAAGGTGGAACGGCACCTGGGTAACGGCCGGCCGAACACGTTCGAGAAGGCTTATGCGATGACCACCGCGATGGAGTACTTCGCCGAGGCGACGGAGGCGTACTTCGGCCGCAACGACTTCTTCCCGTTCACCCGCGACGAGCTGAAAAAGCACGACCCGGGCGTGGAGGAATTGCTCGGCAAGCTGTGGGGGGTGCCCGCCGACCCGGCTCCCCCGCCGGGCTTTGCCCAGCAACTGCTGAAGGAATCGCCGGCCGCGTTGGCGCGGGCGGCCCGCGAGCGGGGCGACGCCGGCCGCGGGGCGGTGCTGTTCTTCCAGCCGTTCCTGACCTGTGCGAAGTGCCACGACGCTGAAGTGGGAACGCAACTCGGCCCGGACCTCGCCCTGGCGGGGAAAGAGGCGACGGCCGAACACCTGATCGAATCCGTGCTACTGCCGTCGAAGGTCATCAAGAAGGGGTACGAGCCGCTGACGGTACACACCGCCGACGGGCGGGCGATGACCGGGCTGCTGGCGGAAGAGAAGGGCGGCACGCTCACGCTGCTCGACCCGGCCGGCGGCAAGCGGGTAACGATCCCGGTTGCCGACGTGGACCGGCGGACGGTCGGCACGGTGTCGCTCATGCCCGACGGGCTGGTGAACACGCTGTCCGATCGCCAGCAGTTCCTGGATTTAGCGAAGTACCTGATCGAAGTGGCCGAGGGCGGGCCGAAGCGGGCGAAGGAACTTCGGCCGGCACAGACGACGTTCGTGCTGCCCGAGTACGAGAAGGACATCGACCACGCCGGGCTGATCCGCGGGTTGGACGCGAAGGCGTTCCGGCGGGGGGAGGCTATCTACGCCCGCGTGTGCGCCAACTGCCACGGCACCCACACCCAGCCCGGCTCGCTGCCCACCTCGCCGAAGTTTGCGTCACACACGTTCAAGAACGGCAGCGACCCGCACAGCCTGTACCGCACCCTCACCCACGGCTACAACCAGATGGCCCCGCAGACGTGGATGGTGCCGCGGCAGAAGTACGACGTGATCCACTACCTCCGCGAGGCATACCTGAGGCCGCACAACCCGACTCAATACTCGACGGCCGACGACGCCTACCTGGCGAAGCTGCCGAAGGGTACCGGCATCGGCCCGGCACCGGCGAGCGTCGAACCGTGGATGGCGATGGACTACGGACCGAGCCTGACGAACACCTACGAGGTCGCCGCCGGGAACATCGCGTACAAGGGCGTCGCCGTGCGGCTGGATGCGAGCACCGGTGGTGTCTCTCGCGGGAAGAGTTCGGCCCTCTTTGACCACGACACCCTGCGGTACGCCGCCGGCTGGACCGGCGACGGGTTCATTGACTGGAAGGGCATTCACTTCAACGGCCAGCATCAGGTCCACCCGAAACTGATCGGCGACGTGGCGGTGGCAAACCCGGTCGGGCCGGGGTGGGCCGACCCGGAAACCGGCCGCTTCGATGACCCCCGCTTCCTGGGTCGCGACAAGCGGCCGTATGGCCCACTCCCTCGCAAATGGGCCCAGTTCAAAGGCACCTACGCCTACGGCGACCAGACGGTGATCTCGTACACCGTAGGCGATGCTTCCATCCTGGAGTTGGAAGGGGTCGAGGCGGACGGCAAGGCGGTCACCGTGTTCACCCGCACGCTGGAGGTGGGCAAGTCGTCCCGCGATCTGCTCGCCCGTATCGCTCCGGAGTCGGCGGCGGTGGCGATAGTCGGTGACAGCGCGGCGCCAGTGACGAAGGCGGACGGGTTTCACGTCCTGAAAATCCCGACCGCGGTCACGCCAACGCGGGTGAAGGTGTTGATGGCGAAGGGCTCCGCCGACCTCGCCGCGTTCGCCAAGGTCACCCCCGCCCCGCGGCCGCTCAAGCCGCTCACCGTGGGCGGGCCGAAGCGGTGGCCGGAGGTGCTGAAGACGACCATCACGCTCGGCAAAGCCGACGGCCCGTTCGCCGTGGACACGTTCGGCCTGCCCGAGCGGAACCCGTGGAACGCCCTGCTGCGGCTGACCGGTTTCGACTTCTTCCCGGACGGCAAGCGGATGGCGGTGTGTACCTGGGACGGCGACGTGTGGGCGGTGGACGGGATCGACAGGCCGGAGGCCGGGCTGACGTGGCAGCGGATCGCGTCCGGGTTGTTCCAGCCCCTCGGGCTGAAGTTCCGCGGCGGTGCCATCTTCGTCTGCTGCCGAGACCAGATCGTGAAACTGCACGATCTGAACGGCGACGGCGAGACTGACTTCTACGAGTGCTTCAACAACGACCACCAGGTGACGGAGCACTTCCACGAGTTCGCGATGGGCCTACAGACCGACGCCGAGGGGAACTTCTACTACGCCAAGAGCGGGCGGCACGCCCTGCCGGCGCTCGTGCCGCACCACGGCACGCTACTGAAGGTGAGCAAAGACGGGAAGGCGACCGAAATCCTCGCCACCGGGTTCCGGGCGGCCAACGGCGTCTGCCTGAACCCCGACGGCACTTTCTTCGTCACCGATCAGGAGGGGTTCTGGACGCCGAAGAACCGCATCAACAAGGTGGAGAAGGGCGGGTTCTACGGCAACATGTGGGGGTACACCGACCTCACCGACACGTCCGACGCGGCGATGAAACAGCCGCTCTGCTGGATCACCAACGAGTTCGACCGCTCGCCGGCGGAGTTGATCTGGGTGCCGGCCAACACGTGGGGGCCGCTCGTCGGGTCGCTGCTGAACACCTCTTACGGGATGGGCAAGATCTTCGTCGTCCCGCACGAGACGGTACACGGGCAGGCGCAGGGGGGCATGTGTGCCCTGCCGCTGCCGACCTTCCCCACCGGCGTCATGCGGCCGCGGTTCCACCCGACCGAGGGCAGTCTGTACGTGTGCGGCATGTTCGCGTGGGCCGGAAACGTCACCGCCCCCGGCGGGTTGTACCGCGTGCGGTACACCGGTGAGCCGGCCGACCTGCCCGTCGGGCTGAAGGCGAAGCCGGGGGCGGTGGAGGTGACATTCACCGACGCGCTCGACCCGGCCGCCGTGGACGCGAAGAGTTTCGACGTGAAGGTGTGGGGCTTGAAACGCAGCCAGAATTATGGGTCGAAGCACGTCGACGAGCACCCGCTGGCGGTGACGAAGGCGACGGTGAGCACCGACGGCAAGACGGTTCGTCTGGATCTGCCCGATCTGGCCCCGACGTGGGGGATGGAGATCCGGTATCGGCTGAAGGGGGCTGCCGGCCGGGTCATCACCGGCACCATCCACAACACCATTCACGCCTTCGGAAAATGACCTGCCCCACTCGTCTTGACCCCTCACCCCGGCCAACACCCGCGGGCGGGGCGATCCGGTCGCCCCGCCCGCGGGCGGTATTCATCGGGTTTCGGCCGCTCGTCACTTCTGCCGGTGGAAGGTGACGGTCATCCCGAACTCGGCCAGTTCCATGTCAATCTGGTCGCCGTTGATGGCCACCGTCCGCACCACCGTGCCGCTCTCGTCCCCGCGGATGGTCAGCTTGTTCCCCTTCAGGTTCCAGGTGCCGGTGTCCGACATCTGGGAGGTGCCGCCCGCCCCCTTCATCACCCAGGCGAACTCGCCGCTTCCGTCCACCTTCAGGATCGCCACACCGACCACCTGCATGCCGTTCGCCTTGAAGCTGGTCTTCCAGATGCCGACCGCCGGGTTCTGTGCCATGGCCGGCGGCCGGTTGGTGCCGCCGTTCGCCGCCGGGCGGGTGGTCGTCGGGGTCGGCTCGCCGCGGTTCACCTGCGGGGTGGGCATCTTCACCCCCCACTTGTCCAGCGGGTCTTCGCCCACGTTCGGCAGGTCGATCGGCACCGCCCCCTGCTTGTGGTACTTGGCGATGTGGGCCTCGTCGAACGGCATCTGCCCGCCGAACATCGGCCGGAAGTGCTTCTCCTGGGCGGTCTTCACCGCGTCCTCGAAGCCGGCCTTGCCGATCATCGTCGATTCGACCGGGATCACCTTCCCGCTTTGCGGCAGCTTGACCGCCGGGAAGCAGTGGCCGGGGATGTTGTACAGCACCGGTTCCAGCCCCACCGCCTGGCACAGACTCCCGTACAGGATGGCCAGGTCGATGCACGTGCCCGCCCTATTCTTCAGCACGTCCCGCCCGTACTTCACGTGCTGGATGAACTTCTTGTCGCTCTCCCCGCCGGGCGGTGTCTGGTAGGCGATGTTCTCGCCCATGAACAGGTACACCGCGGCCATGTACTTGAGCGCCTCCTCGTCGCTGCCCAGGGCGTTCGACCCGCCCACCCATTTCGCCACCCGCCCGGCCGCCTGCTGGATCACCGGGTCCTCGTGGGTGACGAACGACGCCACCACCACCGCCCCCAGGTTGAACCGGTCGGACCAGTCGGCACAGTCTTCCGGCCGCAGCGACGAGTAGTACACCTGGTTGCGGCTGAGCAGGGTGAACTCCTTCGTCTCGCTGTCCTCCACCAGCTTGCCGTCCGCCCGCTTGTACTGGTACTGGATCTCCATCGCCGCCTTCGTCTGCCCGGTCAGCTTGCCGATCCGCTCCATGTCGAACACCGGGAAGTACCCGTCCACCACCGTCTGCCCGGGGACGACCACCGGGGTGCCGGCCCACGCGCTCCAGGTGGGGGCGTACTCGGCGATGCGGAACCGCACCCGGTAGTCCTTGACCGCCTGCTCGCCGGTGTTCTTGAACTTGGTGCGGGCGGTCCACAGGGCGGCGAACTGCTTGTTCCCCAGCGACTTCGCCAGGCTGCTCATCACCTGCTCTTTGGTCTCCACGTCGAACTCGGCCTTCACCTCGCCGGCGGCGGCGGTCGGCGCCGGCAGCCGGTAGCTCAGGCGGGACGGGTTCTTCAGCGCCTTCACGTCCGTCGCCCCGGCCGGCAGGGCCATGCGGATGGTGCTGGTACACAGCCCGAGGCCGGGCACGTTGGCCGCCTGGGTGAGCACCGCCGTCCCGTCCGTCACCGCCACCAGGTCGGTGTCGGTGCCCTCGAACATGGGTAGTTCCCAGGCGTCGCCCTTGACCGCGCGGGCGATGCCGCGGGCGGTGAACTCCAGCTTCAGCGTGCTGTCCCCGTCCAGCCACTCGCCCTTCACCCCCTCGACCAGGGCGTTCTGGTCGGTCAGGCCCATCTTGCGGGCGAGGACGGCGGTGTTGGTGGTGTTCTTCTTCAGGGTGGTGTACGCCGCCACCGGCAGCCTGATCTCGTACACGAACCGGCCGTCGCCGTTGGCGTGCAGCTTGTTGTTCTCCTTCAGCTTCAGGATCGGGGCGTCCTGGGCCTGGGCGGTGCCCGTCAGCGGGGCGGTCAGGGTGGCGGCGAACACCGCGGCCATGGTGATCTTGCGGGCGGCTCGGGCCAGGCGGGCGACCAGGGTGCAGATGATGCGGGTCATGGGTCTCTCCAGGTTGGGGGTTGGTGTCTCGTTGAGACAGCCCCCGTACCCGTGGCCCGCAGTGGTGTGACGGGGAAAATGGAAAAAGTGCGGCGGCAGCGGGTGTGATAAACTCATCCCCATGACCGCCACACCGATTGATCTGGGACGATCGACCGTTGAGGGATCGCACGCCGTTCCTTCTGGACCGGTCGTACCACTCCTGCCGGGGTATGAGGTGTTCGAACTGGTCGGCCGCGGCGGGATGGGGAAAGTGTACCGCGCGCGACACGTCGAGCTGAACCGCACAGTCGCCATCAAGGTGCTGGCCCACGAGCCGGACGATAAGCTGATCGCCCGGTTTCGGGACGAGGCGCGGGCGGTGGCCCGCCTACAGCACCCGAACATCGCTCAACTGTACGACACCGGCATCGCCGACGGCCGCCCGTTCTTCGCCCAAGAGTTCGTGGACGGCGGCAGCCTGGCCCAGAAGTTCGCCGGCCAGCCGCAGGACCCGGCGTTCGCCGCCGCGGTCGTCGAGACCGTCGCGCGGGCCGTTCAGCACAGTCACGCCCACGGCATCCTGCACCGCGACCTGAAACCGGGGAACGTGCTGCTGGCCGCCGACGGCACCCCGAAGGTGACGGACTTCGGGCTGGCGAAGGAACTCGCCCCGGCCGCGGCTGACGGCTCGACCGTCACCCACAACGGATTAACCCGCACCGGCGAGATCGTCGGCACCCCCGGGTACATGCCGCCCGAGCAGGCGTCCGGGGTGACGACGAACCTCGGCCCGACGGCCGACGTGTACAGCCTCGGGGCCATCCTGTACGAGGGGCTGACCGGCCGCCCGCCGTTCCAGTCGGCGGACCCGCTCCACACCCTACTCATGGTGCTGAGCATGGACCCGGTGCCGCCCCGCACCCTACTGCCCAAACTCCCCCGCGACCTGGACACCATCTGCCTGAAGTGCCTGGAGAAGTCGCCGCGAAAGAGGTACGCCACGGCCGGCGAACTGGCCGACGACCTGAGGCGGTTCCTGTCCGGCGAGCCGATCGTCGCCCGCCCGGTGCCGTTCACCGAGCGAGTGCTCAAGTGGGCGCGGCGGAAGAAGGCGCAGGCGGCGCTGGTGGTGGTGTCCGCGTTGTTCGCCGTCGGCGTGGCGGTCGCAGCCGTGTGGCTGTTCGTGACCAACGCCCAACTGATCCGGCTGAACACCGACCTGGAAACGGCGAACACCAACCTGCTCGCCGCCAAGCAGGAGTCGGACCGGTCGTACACCCTGGCCACCACCACGCTGGACGAGATGGTCCGCGACCTGGGGCTGAAGCTGAACGGCGTGCCACAGGGCGAGGCGCTGATGCTCGACGTAATCGCCCGGTCGTCCGACCTGTACCGGCAGTTGAGCGAGGTGCGGCCGGCCGACGGCGGGGTGGTCACCCGCCATCTGAACGCCCTGGCTATGCGGTCGGCTTACGAGACGAACTACGGCCGGCACGAGGCGGCCGCCCGCACCCGCAAGGAACTGACCGACACCCTGCGACGGGAACTGGACAAGACGCCGGACTCGGCCGACCTCCGCATGTTGGAACTGCGGCTGGCGTTCGACACGGCCACGGCCGCCCAGGCCGAGAACCAAGCGGAGCGGGCGGCCGCGGCGCGGGCCGCGTATGCGAGGCTGACGGACCGGTTCGCCGACCAGTTCCCCGGCCGCCAAGAGGTTCTCCAGTATCAGGTGCGGAAGCACTGGCTTCAGGGGTTCGACGCCTCCGCCCGCGGTGACACCGCCGCCCGCATCGCCGCATTGAAGAGCGCCGCCGCCGCCGCCAGACAGATCACCGACCCGGACGCCCGGTTCACCTTCCTCTCGTCCAGCCTGACACAGTTGGGAATGGTGTTGTCGATGGCGAAGCGGTCAGCCGAAGCGGACACGGCGTTCGTCGAAGCCCAGGAGTTGTTCGAGCAGGCGGCTCGGAACCGGAAGGACGCCGAAGCGGTCCGCGGCGGGCTGGCCGAAGTGCAGGTGAAGCGGGCCGGCATCGCCATGGACGACCGGCGGTTCCGCGACTCGCTCGACCTGTACGCCGCGGCCGAACCCACCCTCCGCACCCTGGTGAAGGACTTCCCGCTCACCCGTAGCCACCACCTGTTCCTGGCCGAGTGTCTGTTCTGGCAGGCGGTGCTGTACAAGCACGACGACCCGGCCCGCTGCCGCAAGCTGGCGGACGAGGCGATCGCGGTGATGGACGCGCAACTGAAGCGGCGGCCGGACCCGGACGACCAGGCCACCCGCGACAACTACGCGCGGATGCGGGCGATGCTCGACAAACCGGACGAGGACAGGTAATGGCGCCCGACCGGCACGAATCGCAACTCGCCTCCCGGCTGGAGGGGATCGCCACCCGCTGGAGCCTGATCCGCGACGCGCACGCGGCCGGCGGCCTTCAGACGGCCACCGCCGCCCGGCAGGCGCTGGTGTTGCGGTACGCCAAGAGTATCCGCCGGTATATCGGCGGGATGGTGAAGAGCCAGGCGGACGCGGACGAGCTGGCGCAGGATGTGGTGATGCGGCTGATGAAGGGCGACTTCGGCGGGGCCGATCAGAATCGCGGGTGGTTCCGCGATCTGCTCAAGGCGGCTGTGCGGAACATGGTCCACAACCACTGGGCGAAGGCGAACCGGCGGAAGACGGCCGACGCCGACCTGACCCAGGTCGGGCGGGAGGACGCCGACGACCCGATTTGGACGGCCGAGTGGCAGGCGAACGTGCTCGACCACGCCTGGGCCGCACTCAAAGAGTTCGAGCGGAAGAACCCGGCCAGCCCGGCGCACACCCTGCTCAGGCTCCGCACCGAGTTCCCGGACGCCACCAGCGATGAACTGGCCGTCAAGCTGTCGGCGAAGACGAAGGCGGCGGTGAAGGCGGACGCCTGTCGGCAGATGCTCCGCCGGGCGCGGCTGCGGTTCGCCGAGGCGCTGGTGACGGAGATCGGCGTCGGGCTGGCTGACCCGACCCCGGCGCGGGTGGCGGAGGAACTGGCGGCCCTCGGCCTCCTCGACTATGTGAAAGACTTCCTGCCGGCCGACTGGGCGGTCACCGGCACCCTCGCGAGGTAGGGCCGAATGACCCGGCGACTGCTCGGCGCTGGCGCGAGCTCCAAACATGGGGCATCGGAACGGTTCAACTAAACGGCCGGACGCAGCCGCCAGGATGTCCTGCTTGTTAGAAACGGTCCCCTCATGTGAAGCGTAATGGACCGGTGTGGATTTCGCTACTGCGTACCTCCGAGGGTGGCCGGTGTTCTTCCCATCCACAGCCCTCCGACTGCTCGCACCGCTGCTCGCCGTCCTGCTGCTCGCCGGCCCTCTGGCGGCGACCGACCTGCCCGGGTTCCGCCGCAGCCCGTGGTTCGGCGAGCAGGTGCGGGAGGAGTGGGTGAACGACGGCGTGCGGGTACTGGCGAGCGCGGCGAAGGAGTTCGACCCGAAGAAACCGACCCGACTGATCATCTACGCCACCCCGAACGGCAACTCGATCGAGCAGACCCTCGGGTGCGAGAAAGCCGACGGGGTGGACTGGCACTTCGACATCCAGCACGTTGCGGCACAGGTCCGCACCCTGCGGGCCCTGACGCCGACCGAGAACATCGTGCTCGCCTGCGCCGAGGCGGACGGGCTGAGCTGGCCGGCGTGGAAGAAGAAGCGGACCGATGGCCCGGCTCGCATCCGCCGAGTGGTGGAAACAATTCGCGGGTGGCTGTCGGTCGGCGAAGTGCGGATCACCCTGGCCGGGCACAGCGGCGGCGGCAGCTTCCTGTTCGGGTATCTGGACGGCGGGGAGACGGTGCCGGCCGACGTCGAGCGGTTCGTGTTCCTCGACGCCAACTACAGCTACCGCGACGAGGACCGACACGGCGACAAGCTGCTGGCATGGCTGAAGGCCGGCACCGGCAGGCGGCTGGTGGTGATCGCCTACGACGACCGTGAGGTGATGCTCGACGGGAAACGGGTGGTCGGGCCGGACGGTGGCACCTACCGTGCGACGGTGCGGATGCGGGTGCGGTTCGAGAAGGACGTCGCGCTGACCGAGACGACGGCCGACGACTTCGTCCACCGCGTCGGGCTGGACGGCCGACTCGCTCTGCACGTGCATGCCAACCCGCGGGGGAAGATCTTGCACACCGCCCTGGTGGGGGAGATGAACGGCCTGCTCCGCGGGTTGACCCACGACTGGCCGAAGGCGGCGTGGGGCACGTTCGGCGGGCCGCGGGCGTATGTCAAGTGGGTGCAGCCTACCGCCGGCATACCGAAACGGCCGGCCGACGCCCCCGGCGGTCGGGCGGTTGTCGCCCAACTCGAAGGTTTGAAGCCGGCTGAGCGGGAGATCGCCATCGCCGACGAAATCGCCCGCGGCAACGTGCCCGACTTCCTACGCACGTTCCGCCGGCTGAAACTGACGGCGAAGGACGGGAAGGGGACGGAGCATGCGGCGGTGTTGGAGGTGATGCCCGACTACTTGGCGGTGGGCAGCGACGCCGACTTCGTGCGGGTGCCGATGACCCCGGCGGCGGCCGCGTTCGTCGCCGACCGGTTCGGGTGCGCGTTGCCGACGCGGAAACTGGTTGACGAGGTGTACCGGGCGGCGGCGGTGAAGCTGGAGCCGAAGCCGCTCACCACCGCCCGCGAGTCGGTGGCCACTTTCCTCGCGCACCATGACCTGATTGAGGGCCAGCGGACGGGGAAGAAGTTGGGCGAGCTGGTGGCCGGGGTGAAGAAGGATGTGGTGGTGTCGAACCGGCTGGGTGAGAAGCCGAGCCGGGTGGCCATCTACGGCTGGCACCAGACGGACGGTCAGCCGATCCAGCCGCTGTCGGTCGTGCATGCTCGCACGTACGTGGACTACAGTCACGGGGTGCGGCTGGTGCGGCGGGGGGTGACGGTGGACGGGCGGGAGCGTGACCTGCGGCACATCCTCGCTTCGCCCGACCTGTGCTCGCTGGTGAGCGACGAAGGGGCGATCACCGCCCCCGGGTACTGACTCCCCGGCCCCAGAAGTGGCGTCGATCGAGTCGAGAGATGATGCGAGCAATCGATACGACCACTCCTCGCGTCCGTTTGTGGTGGGCACTACCGGAAGATCGCTGGGCCGGCCCAAATGCTGACTCGTACATATTTTCTGCTATTTGGCGCCTGTTTTGCATCTGATGCCTCGGGGTAGGTGGAGGGGCTGATTTCGGATCCCGCGTCACCCCGGCACATCGGCTCTACAGTGAGCGCCGGCCATGCCTGGGAAACGAACAGCTCTAGCTCGGTCCGCCACAACCCATTTCACCGGGGATGACTCCTATGAGGACGAACGCCGTACTGCTGGGATGTGAGAGGTTGGAGGCCCGGGAGAACCCGGCCGGGAACGTGCTGGTCACTCTTTTGCCGGACGGGGTACTTTATGTCCGGGGCGACGCCTCCGATAACCAGGTGAGCGTACAGCAGCAGACGAACGGCGATCTGTTCGCCTACGGCATGTCCGGCACTACGGTGAACAACCAGGCGATGATTTACCTCGGCCGCTTGTGGGTCACCGGGGTGGCGGTGGTGGGTGATGCCGGGAACGACCTGTTCGAGGTCATCGGGGTGCAGACGAGCGGCGGCATCTGGGGCAACATGGGGAACGAGAACGACGGACTTGCCATGTATAGCGTAAAAGCTGCCGCTCTGAACGTGAACATGGAGGGCGGCGACGACGTGGTGGTCACGGACTCGGTGTCCGTCGGCGGGTACTGTCGGGTGGACGGGGGGAGCGGGTACGACACCATCGACTACCGCCTCGGCGGGCTGGCGGCCCTCGCCGTTCAATTGCCCAACGTCGAAAAGCAGGTGCGGAACCCGTACGCCAACAACGTGCTCGTTAACCTGGCGGGAGACGGCATCCTGTACCTCCGCGGGGACGCGGCGGACAACAAGTTCAGCATCCAGCAGTACGCCAACGGCGACCTGTTCGTGTACGGGGTGGGCGGCACCCGCATCAACGGCCAATCCTACATCTACGTCGGCCGCGTCGGCCTGAACGGGGTGCAGGTGCTGGCCGACGCCGGCAACGATCTGGTGGAGATGATCAACATCCACACGCCCGGGCTGATCAGCGTGCAGGCGGGGAACGAGAACGACGGGGTGGCGCTGTACAACGTGTCCGCCGGCGGCATGTCCCTGCGGATGGAGGGGGGCGACGACACCTTCGTGACGGACGGGGTGTGGGTGAACGGGCTGGCGTGGCTGGACGGCGGGAGCGGGTACGACACCATCGACTTCCGCACCTACGCCATCGCCGCCCTCTACCCGCAACTGGTCAACACCGAGCGGTGGGTGGGCGGCAGTTACGGTTACTGAGCCGTCGCCCGAGCGGTGGTGCGGAGTGCGGGGCGGGCGTCTAAGTAACCCGCCCGTACATCTCGTCAGTTGAAGTCCTGATACTGGTGACGCCCGCCGACGGACAACGTGTTCCCGAAAGCGATTTCCCAACTCCAATAATTGAATTGGCCGGTGTCGGTCGTGGTGACGAACCCGTTCGGCAATTTCACCCTGGGGCACTCCAGAACCCGTTCTGCCGAGGGCGGTCTGTCACTCTGCCCGCGCGCACGGCACACAGTAGCAGGCATACGGAAGCGTCTGAAGCCGTTCCTTGGCGATCCGCTTCCCACACCGCTCACACACCACGTACCGGTCCTGTTCGATTCGGGCCAGCGCGTCTGTGAGTTCGCCTGCGAGCCGATCCTCCTCCGTCAGCACGAGACGGGGGTTGAATTGGTCGAGGTGTTGCCCTGAAAGATCCGCTCAAGGGGAGTGTTCGGCGACGGTGGACCTGGTCTCCACCGCCAGCCCTAGGTGGGCCAGCTTGGACCGTAGGGTGGGGCGGGTGATACCCAGCAGTTGGGCCGCCCGGGTGATGTTCCCGTGCGTGTGGGTGAGTACTTCGGTGAGAACCTCCCGCTCCACCCGCTCGACCACCTCGGCGTACAGGTTCGAGCTACCCTCCGCCAGCCGCCGGCGGACGAACCCGAGCACGTCGCTCTCCCCGCGTGCGGGGGCGGGACCTCCGGGTGGGCCGCTCCCCGGCCGCAGCTCGGGCGGCAGGTCGGCGGCGGTGAGCGTCGGCCCGGCCGCGGCCAGCAGCGCCTGCTTCACCACGCTCTGGAGCTGGCGGACGTTCCCCGGCCAGGCGAACGTCCGAAGGGCGTCGGCCGCCGCCGGGGCCACCGCCCGCACCTCCTTACCAAATTCGCCGCGGTACCGCCGCAGGAACAGGTCCACCAGCAGCGGGATGTCCTCAGTTCGCTCCCGCAGGGGCGGCAGGCGGACGGTACACACGTTCAGCCGGTAGAACAGGTCCTCGCGGAACGTGCCGGCGGCGATCATCCCCTCCAGGTCGCGGTGGGTGGCGGCGATCAGTCGCACGTCGGTGACCACCGTTTCACTCCCGCCGACCCGCTCGAACCGCTGTTCCTGGAGCACCCGCAGGATCTTCGCCTGGGTGAGCGGGGTCATGTCCCCGATCTCGTCCAGGAACAGGGTGCCGCCGTCGCACTGCTCGAACTTGCCGATCCGCTTGCGGTCGGCCCCGGTGAACGCCCCCCGCTCGTGCCCGAACAGCTCGCTCTCCAGCAGTTGCTCCGGGATGGCCGAGCAGTTGATCGCCAGGAACGGCTTGTCCGCCCGCTTGCTGTAGTGGTAAATGGCGCGGGCCACCATCTCCTTGCCGGTGCCGGATTCCCCGCGGATGAGCACGGTGGCCGGGGTGGGGGCCACCCGGCCGATGGTCTTGAACACCTCCTGCATGGCCGGGGCGTTGCCGACGAACAGGTCGCCGTCGGCCGGCGGGGCGGGCTGGGCGTCGGGCACGCGGGCAGGCACCCGCATCAGCCGGCTCACCTCGAGCGCGCGGCCGATCAGTTCGGCCAGGTGGTCCGGGTCGGGCGGCTTGAGCAGGTAGTCGAACGCCCCCCGCCGCATGGCCTCGATGGCCGTCTCCGCGGTGCCGTGCCCGGTCATCAGTACCACCGGCACCTTCGGGTCGATCTCCTTCAGCCGGGCGAGTAATTCCAACCCGGACAGGTCGGGCAGCCGCACGTCACACAGCACCACGTCCGGCCGGCGGGTGGTGAACGCGGTGATCCCGTCCGCCCCACTGCCCGCCGTGTCCACCTGCAAGTTGTCACCCTCAAGGGTCAGGGCGATCGCCTGGAGCACGAGCAGGTCGTCGTCAATGACGAGGAGCCGGGCCATCAGCCGGTACCGTGTGGGAGGAGGATCGTTGGCGTCTGAGTGAAGAATAACCGCCGACGGTTTCCGTTGACAGGAGAAATCGCACTCCGAGTCCGGGAGGGCCGCAACCTGACGAGCCGCGAGGGGTCAGCCCGGGTTCGGGTGGTGGAGGCGGTCGAGGGCCGCGAGGAGGGCGTCGTCGGTGAACGGCTTGGTCAGGAAGGGGACGGCGAACTCCCGCAACACCGCGGCGGCTTGTCCGGTCGGGTGGAGGCCGCTGACGGCGAGGATGCGGGCGGTCGGGTGGAGCTGACGCAGTCGGCGGATGACAGTCGGGGTGTCCAGCCCCGGCATCATCATGTCCAGCACGACGGCGTCCACCTCCCCCGCCCGGTACGCGGCCAGGGCCGCCTCCCCGTCACCGGCGTCCGCCACCCGGTACCCGGCCTCCTCCAAGGTGGCCCGAGCCATCAGCCGCACCGCCGGTTCGTCGTCCACCACCAGCACCAGTCGCCCCCGCCCGGGCAGGGACGCTGCCATCCCCGGCTTTACGCTCGGCTCGGCCTCCGCCGCCGCCGGCAGGTGGATGAGAAACTTCGCCCCCCGCCCAACCTCCGAGTACACGGTCACGAACCCGCCGTGCGCCTTCACGATCCCCTGCACGGTGGCCAACCCCAGGCCGGTGCCCTGGCCGAACGGTTTGGTGGTGAAGAACGGGTCGAACATCCGCTCCTGCACCTGTGGCGGGATGCCGGTGCCGGTGTCCGCCACCGTTAGCAGCACGTACCGGCCCGGCCTGGCCCCCGGGTACCGGGCGGCGTAGGCGGCGTCCACCGGGAAGTTCTCGGCCGCGATGCGGATCTCCCCGCCGCCCGGCATGGCGTCCCGGGCGTTCACGCACAGGTTGACCAGCAGCTGGGACAGCTGGGTCACGTCCCCGGTGACCGACCACAAATCGGCCGGCAGGTCACTGGCCAGCGTGATCGACTTGGGCAGGGTGTGCTCCATCATCCCGACCACCTCACGCACCACCTCCGCCACCACCACCGCCGCCTTCTCGCCGGGCACCCCGCCGCCGAACGCGAGCAACTGGCGGACGATCCCGGTGCCGCGTTCGATGCTGGCCAGGGCGGTCTCCAGGATGGCCTGGCGGGTGCCGCCCGGCTTGTCCTTGAGCAGCAGTTTCACCGCCATGAGCACCGGGGTGAGAACGTTGTTCAGGTCGTGGGCCACGCCGCTGGCCAGCGCGCCCAGGCTTTCCAGCCGCTGGGCGCGGAGGAACCGGGCCTCCAACTGCTTGCGGTCGGTGATGTCGCGGATGAACCCGGTGAACCGGCGAGGGGTGCCGGGCAGTTCGGTGACCGCCAGCTCGATCGGGAAGACCGTCCCGTCCTTCCGCCGGCCGCTCACCTCCCGCCCGAAGCCGATGATCCGCCGCTCCCCGGTTCGCAGGTAGCGGGCGAGGTACCCGTCGTGCTCGGCGGCGTACGGCGGGGGCATGAGCACACACACGTTCCGCCCGACCAGCTCGGCCGCCGGGTACCCGAACAACCGCTCGGCCGACGGGTTCACGCTCTCGACCGTCCCCCGCCCGTCGATCGTGAGAATGCCGTCGGTGGCGGTGTCCAGGACGGCCTGTAGCCGGTGGTCGCGATCGCGCAGCTTTTCCTCCGACATCTTGCGTTCGGTGATATCCTCGCTGAACGCCACGATCCCCTCGACGTGCCCGCCGGGGCCGATCCACGGCCGGACCTCCCACCGCAGCCACCGGACGGCGCCGTCCGCCTGGACGAACCGGTCCTCCTCCGCGGTCACCGTCTCCCCGGAGAGGGCACGGCGGTGGGCCGCCTTCCACTCGTCCGGAATCTGCGGGAACACGTCGTAGTGTGAGCGACCAATCAGGCCGGCGTCCGGCAGCCGGTAGTCGGCCCGCCAGCGGCGGCTGGCGACGATGTACCGCATGTCGCGGTCGAACATGGCCAGTGCGGCCGGGGCGTACTCGACGAACAGTTGTAGCCGGTGCTGGCTGGCCACCAAGGCGGCCTCGGTAGCCCTCTGCTGCTCGTCCGTCGGCTCGTCCAGATCGCGGAGGAACCACAGGATGCCGGGGCCCCGGTCGGCGGCCAGGGAGGTGGCCGTCACCTCCACCCGCGGGGAGGTGCCGTCCGCCCGTGCCAGCCGCCCGACCACCGGCCCGGTCAGCAGCCCGTGCTCGGGCGGCAACTGGCCGACCTGGGCGGCCACCTCCCGGTGGCTGTCGTCGGCGAACAACTCGCCGGTCGT
>CANJKY010000001.1 GCA_947474875.1 Gemmataceae bacterium | reverse complement strand
GGAGCGCGTTCAGTTCCAACGCGCTCCCCGTTGGGTCGCGGCTACAAAATCCCCATCATTCGGCCCACCGCCCGTCGCTCTCCGGCTCGTACCGCCGCCGCCACTGCAACAACTCGATGCGGTTGCCGTCCGGGTCGCGGACGAAGAACCGGCCGGCCGCCGCGATCGTCACCGTCTCGTCGATGGGTACGCCCTTCGCCCGAAGCGCCTCCCGCGCCACCGCCGCGTCCGCCACGTGCAGACAGAAGTGCCGCGGGCTGATGGTGTCCGGGTGCGGCTTGAGCAGCAGGTGCAGGTACGTCCCGCCCAGGTCGTACCACACGGCCACGAAATCGAACTCCTTCGGGGCGGGGATCTCGTGCAGGCCGAGCACCCCGCCGTAGAACGCGCGGGCCGCGGCCACGTCGGTGACGATGACGGAGCAGTGGTCGAGGTGGGTGACGCCGAGCGGGTTCATGCTGTCTTGGTAGTCGGTGCCGCCCCCGGCGTCCGGCCGTAAGACAACCGTATTCCCCGGACCTACCCTCCCGCGGACCCACGACCCTCTATGCCCCCGCCGAACCAGCACCACCTGCTGCCGCACACCCGCGTCCCCGCCCTCCTGTTCCCGAACAGCACCGCCGCCGGCCGGTACGTGGCCCGCGAGATCGACAAGCTGGTCCGCGCCCGCAACGCGGCCAACAAGCCCACGGTGCTCGGCCTGGCCACCGGCAGCACCCCGGTCGGGCTGTACCGCGAGCTCATCCGCATGCACAAGGAGGAGGGGCTGGACTTCTCCCGCGTGGTCACGTTCAACCTGGACGAGTACTTCCCCATCCCGAAGGAGGACCCGCACAGCTACTTCAAGTGGATGCACGACACCCTGTTCAGCCACATCAACATCAAGTGGGAGAACATCCACATCCCGGACGGCACCCTGGACCCGGACGAGGTGGAGGAGTTCTGCCTGAGCTACGAGCGGAAGATCCGCGAGGCCGGCGGGATCGACATCCAGATCCTGGGCATCGGCCGCACCGGGCACATCGGGTTCAACGAACCCGGCAGCCCGCGGAACAGCCGCACCCGCATGGTCATCCTGGACAGCATCACCCGCCGGGACGCGGCCGCCGGGTTCTTCGGCGAGGAGAACGTGCCGAATCAGGCGATCACGATGGGGGTCGCCAGCATCCTGGACGCCCGCCGGGTGTTCCTGATGGCGTTCGGCGAGCACAAGGCGCCGACGGTGGTGAAGGCGGTGGAGCAGCCGCCGACCGAGGCGGTGTCGGCCAGCTTCCTGCAGGAGCACCCGGACGCCCTGTTCCTGCTCGACCCGGCGGCGGCGGCCGAGACGACGGCGGTGAAGCGGCCGTGGGAGGTGGGGCCGGTGAACTGGACGCCGGAGCGGACCCGGCAGGCGGTGGTGTGGCTGGCGCTCACGGCGAAGAAGGGCTTGCAGAAGCTGAACGACGACGACTTCCGCGAGCACCACCTGTACGAACTACTGCGGGAGCAGGGGCCGGCCGAGAAGATCGGCGAGGCGGTGTTCCACGACCGGCTGGCCACCATCCAGCCGTACCCGGCCGGGCGGGGCGCGGCCGAACGCCGCGGGCGGGGCCTGGAGGGGAAGGCCGATCCACCCAGGCCGGAGCCGAAAACCATCCTGGTGTTCAGCCCGCACCCGGACGACGACGTGATCAGCATGGGCGGGACGATCATCCGGCTGGTGGAGCAGGGGCACAAGGTGCACATCGCGTACATGACCAGCGGGAACATCGCCGTGTTCGACCACGACGCCCGCCGGTTCGTGGACTTCGTGGACGAGTTCCTGGGCGGGTTCGGCGACGTGTCCGAGAAGAGCATCGCCGGCACCATCAAGGAGCGGGTGAACCAGTTCCTCGACGCCAAGAAGCCTGGCCAGCCGGACAGCCCCGAAATCCTGGCGGTGAAGGGCATGATCCGGGCGACGGAGGCGCGGGCGGCGGCGCTGGCGTGCGGCATCCCGGCCGAGCAGTTGGAGTTCATGGACCTGCGGTTCTACCGCACCGGCACGGTGACGAAGAACCCGATCCAGCCGCAGGACATCGACGACATCGTCGCCCTGTTCGGGCGACTGAAGCCGGACCAGATCTACGTAGCCGGCGAGTTGTCCGACCCGCACGGCACCCACCGCACCTGCGCCGAGGCGGTGTACGAAGCGGTGCGACGGACGCGGAAGGCGGACGCCGTTCCGCCGTTCGAGGTCTGGCTGTACAAGGGGGCGTGGGAGGAGTGGGAGCCGCACGAGATCGAGATGGCCGTGCCGCTGAGCCCCGAGGTGCTGGAGCGGAAGAAGCAGGCGATCTTCCGGCACCAGTCGCAAAAGGACAAGGCGATGTTCCCCGGCGGCACCGACCGCCGCGAGTTCTGGCAGCGGGCCGAGGACCGCAACCTGGCGACGGCCAAGACCTACGACGCGCTGGGGTTGCCCGAGTACTTCGCGCTGGAGGCGTTCGTGCGGTGGAGGGAGTAGTCGGAGCCGCTTGCGGCTTAGCCGCCGGCGGCCAACTCGTACAACTCGTCCGCCCGCTGTTCGATCAGCTCCCGCATCGCCAGCTTCGCCCGCCACCCGGTGGGGATGCCGGCGTCGCCGTAGAACGCCCCGGCGATCTGCCCGTACACCGCCCCGGTGGTGTCCGCGTCGTCGCCCAGGTTCACCGCCAGCAGCGCCCCGGACCGGAAGTCGCTCGTCCGGTGAAACGCCCACAGCGCCGCTTCCAGCGACTTCACCACGTACCCGCTGCCGACGATCTGCGGCGGGTCGTTCCGCTTGAACGACCCGTCCGCCACCTCGCGGATTTTCGCCGCCACCGGCACCTTCTCGAACAACCCCGGCACCGGGCTGAACCGTGGTGACAGCAATTCATCCTTCGATCGGCCGTGCAGCGCGGCCACGATGATCCCGCCCATGTACCCGCAGGCGTCGACGCACTCGGTTGCCCCGTGGGTGGTGAGGGACGACCGGGCCGAGTACTCGACCGCCTGCTCCGCGTTGGCCGCGTATCGCATCGGCACCGGGGCCAGCCGCATGATGCTGCCGTTGCCGGCGGAGGTGTCGGCCGGGACCGGGATGAACTTCTTCCGCTCCCAGTACGCGGCCAGCGAGGACCGAGTTTTCAGCCCGATGTCGAAGCACCGTCCCTTCACGCTCAGGTGCCCGTGCTGCCACCACCGGCAGTATGTTTCGAGTTGGTGCGTCTCGTCAAACCCCTTCTCCACCAAGCTCTCGGCCAGACACAGGGCCATCGACGTGTCGTCCGTCCACTCGCCGGGTTTCAACTGGAACGGCCCGCCGCCGACGATGTCCGTGAGCGGGGCGAACGAGCCGGGCGACGAGAACTCGACGGTGGTGCCGAGCGCGTCCCCGGCGGCCAGCCCGAGCAGACACCCGCGGAAGCGTTGGCGTTCCAGCATGGCTACACCTTGCGGTACAATTCCTCGGCCCCATCCTACCCGGACCCCGCCATGCGTGCGCTCCGTTTGTCCGCCCCGGTGCTGATCCTGTTCGCTGCGATCGGGGTTTCCCTCGCCGACAAGCCGCAGGCGGTCGAATTCACGGATGACACCAAGACGCTGGACGACTTCACCAAGAAGCTCGGTGAGTTGGTGAAGGCGGACAAGGGGATGAAGCCGGCCGACCTGAAGGCGGCGGTGGAGGACAGGAAGAAGGCGACAGCGAAGGTGACGCCGGCCAAATTCAATGACAAGCCGCTGTCACCGGAGGAGGTCGGCGAGCGGGTGCGGGCGAGCGTGTTCCTGTTCGGGTCGGTGACCGGGGACAAGGAGAACGGGTTCGACCAGGGGCGGATGGCGACGGCGTGGGCGGCGACGGCGGACGGGGTGCTCGTCACCAACTGGCACGTGTTCGACCAGATCGAGGACGACGAGTGGTACGGGGCGATGGCGGCGGACGGCAAAGTGTACCCGCTGGTCGAGGTGCTGGCGATCGACAAGGCGGCGGACGTGGCGGTGGTGAAGATCGCGGGGAAGGGGCTGACCCCGCTGCCGCTGGCCGACAAGCCGGCGAAGGTGGGGGCATGGGTGGGCGTGCTCGGGCACCCCGGCGACCGGTACTACACGTTCACCCAGGGGCACGTCAGCCGGTACTCGACGTACACCGAGGACGACGACACGAAGACGCGGTGGATGAGCATCACGGCGGACTACGCATACGGGTCGAGCGGGTCGCCGGTGGTGGACAAGTTCGGGAACGTGGTGGGCATGGCGGCGCTGACCGAGAACATCGACTACCCGGACGACGGCGGGGGGCAGGCGGACAAGGCGGTGCGGAAGGCGCGGCAGTCGATGGTCCGCCGGACGGTGAACCGGCGGGACGACGACAAGAAGAAGGACGCGGCCCCGGCTCCGACGCCGTCGGCGCTGCAAATGGTGGTGAAGCTGACCGTGCCCGCCGCCGACGTGCGGGCGGTGCTGACGGAGAAGGAGTAGGGCGGGGCTTCGTAGCCGCGACCCAGCGGGGAGCGCGTTCCATCCGGCGCGCTCCCCGCTGGGTCGCGGCTACGACAACTTCTCGACCGCCGCAGCGATCCGTCGCCGCTGCTCGGCCGTCAGCCGCTTCCGCGCGTCCGGGTTCGCCAGCAACTCGGCCAGCGATTCGAGCATCTGCACGGCGGTGGGCAGCAGGGTCGGGCCGGCGTCGAGCGCCGGCACCGCCGGCGGCAGGGGGGGCGGCGCTTCCACCACCGGCTCGGTCCGCTTCTCGCCGATCATCTCCCGCACCGCGTCCAGAAACCCGCCGGGGTTCACCGCCGCGAACGCGATCTCGTCCTCCTCCCCGTCGAACACCCCGGCGAACAGCCCCTGCTTCCGCTCCAGCGTCCGCAGCACCTGCTCCTCGATCGTCCCGCGGGTGACCAGGTTAATCACCCGCACCGGCCGCTCCTGTCCGAGCCGGTGGACGCGGGCGATCCGCTGCTCCAGCACTGCCGGGTTCCACGGCAGTTCCAGGTTCACCACCGTGTCGGCCATCTGCAGGTTCAGCCCCACCCCGCCGGCGTCGGTGCTCAGGAACACCCGGCACTTCGGGTCGGTCTTGAACCGCTCCAGCGCGGCCTTGCGGTCCTTGCCGCTCAGCCCGCCGTGCAGCAGAGCGTATCCCACCCCCTTCCGCTCCAGCGTGGACGCGGCCAGGTTGAGCATTGTCTCCCACTGGCTGAACACCACCAGCTTGTGCGGCCCACCGGACAGCAGTTCGGGCAGCAGGTCGGCCAGTTCGTCCAGCTTGGGCGAGTGGTGGGTGGCTTTGTCGAACAGGAACGTGCTGTCGCAGATCAGCCGCAGGTTCGACAGGCAGGCCAGGATCCGCTTGCGGTCCAGGTCGGTGAGGAAGTTTTTGGTGAGCAGGCGGGCGAGGGCGGTCCGCTGTTCCTCGTAGGGCCTCCGCTGCTCCTCGCTCAGCTCGACGAACACCGTGTTGTCGGTGCGGGCCGGCAGTTCGGTCAGCACCTCGCCGCGGGTGCGGCGGAGGAAGATCGGCTCCAGCCGCTCGCGGATGGTGTCCAGGTTGCGGTAGCCGGTCAGGTTGCCCTTGTCGTCCAGCACGCGGTGGTCGTGCAGGAACTGGAAGGCCGGGCCGAACCGCCGCTCGTCCACGAACTGGACGATGCTGTACAGCTCCTCCAGCTTGTTCTCCAGCGGGGTGCCGGTGAGCACGATGGCGTACCGGCTGACCAGCTTCTTCACCGCCCGGCTGGTCTTCGACTCCCAGTTCTTGATCCGCTGGGCCTCGTCCAGCACGATCAGGTCCGGGTTCCAGGCGTTGATGGCGTCGCGGTCCCGCACCACCTGCTGGTAGTTCACCAGCCGGTAGAAGGTGGCGGCGGCGTACTGGTCCTGGCGGTCGTCCGGCCCGCCCTCGATCACCTGCACCGCCCGTTTGGTGAACTTCCGGATCTCCCCTTCCCACTGGTATTTCACGCTCGCCGGGGCCACCACCAGCACCCGGCTGATCCCCCGCTCGCGGGCCAGCAACTCGATGGCGGCGAGCGTCTGAATCGTTTTGCCCAGCCCCATGTCGTCGCCCAAGATGCTCCGGCCGCGGCAGGCCAGGAACAGCGCACCCCGCGTCTGGTAGTCGTACAGCGGGACGCTCAGCAGGTTCAGGTCGAGGGTGCCGGCGTCGAGTTGCGCCAGCCACTCGTCCTCCCGCCGCCGCATGTCGATGCGTTCCAGCTCGCGGTCCAGGAAGTCGAGCGCGTCCGACCGGACCGTCACCTCCTCCGGCACCTTCTCCACGTCCGCGATCAGGTCCTCGAACCGCCCGCGGCCGGACCACAGCCCCTTGTCGTCGAAGTACTTCTTCGCCACTGCCGCGAGCTTGTCGGTGTGCCGCGGCGGCAGGTGGATGCCGAGTTGCAGGGCCTCGCCGTAGTGCAGGTACACCTCCGGCCGCACCACCGCCGCCTTCTTCTTCCGCACGTGCGCCGGGTTGTCGTCCTTCAGCTCCTCCAGCACCGCCTCGATGTGCTTGCAGGTGCCGAGGGTGTTCGCCTTGAAGTCCGGGCAGGTGCAGGTGTTGTCGCCGGTGTCGAACCCGCGGACGGCCACCGTGTACGCCCCGCCGGTCTGCGGGTTCGACACGGCGTAGTCGGAGAACACCCGGTTCTTGCCCAGGTTCCTGATGACGTACCGCCCGGCCTTCGCCCGCTGCCGGCGGATCTCGATCTGCTCTTCCCGGAGCATGTGGGGTAGGTCCGTCGGGATGGGCCGGTCACATCACGTACCGCCGCTTCGCCGCGGCGGCGGCGTTGCACTCGCCGCAGGTGCCCTTCACCACCAGGTCGTACCCGTCCACCTGGAAGCGGTGGGCGGCGGCCACCGCCTTCACCGCCGCCACGATGCCGGTGTCGGTGAACTCGATCAACTTCCCACACCCCTTGCACACCAGGTGCTCGTGCCACGGGTACCCGTAGTCGTGGTCGTACACCGTGCGGGAGTCGATCTCGATCCGCCGTAGTAGGCCGGCGTCCACCAGTTTGGTCAGGGTGCGGTACACCGTCGCCCGGCTTACCCGCCGGGCCGACCGCCGCAGCTCGGCCAGCAGTTCGTCGGTGTCGAAGTGCGAGTGCTTGGCGAAGATGTGGCGGACCAGCTCCCGCTGCTGGTCGGTGAACCGCTGCGGCTTCGGCCGGCTGATCAGGTACTCGCGGAACCGCTCCTCGGGGGTTTGCGACACCGCAACAGCGGGGAGCGGCACAGGGGAACTCCGGTGGCGACAGGCCGAGCCTATTTTACCGCCGGTCCTCGGTCGCGCGGAACAGCATCTCCTCGGCCAGCGCCCACCGCTCCGGGGTGTCCAGCTTCCCCTGGGCGATCAGCCGCTTCATGCGGTGGACCAGCTCCCAGCGGATGCCGTCGTCGCCGGGGCGGGGCGGACAGTCGTCCGGGTCGGCGGACGCGTTCAACGGACGGGTCGGGGTGTCGCTCATGAGGGTGCGGTGTCGGGCCGCTCGCAGCCGCCGGTCCGACGGGTTCCGTCGGCCAGACCAGCGGGGGGACGGGGGAGGCATCGTGGTGTCTGTCTAGTCCGGTCGGGCGGGGCGGTCCAGTTCCCTCTCCATCCGCCACCGCCAGGGGCCAGGTGTTCACCCCAGGGCGGGTCCATTCTACCCCTCTGCATCGTCGGCCGCGCCGGGGCATGTGAAAGAAATTGGCGGCGTTCGACTGGGCAATTTACACCCGATGGCGCGGCGCAGGGGTTCAATCAGTCGTTCCAGCTTGATGCGGCGCAGGGCCGCCAGGTCGGGTTTGTTTCGCCCATTTTGACACATCGCCTCAAGTCGGGGAAACCTTGACTGCAACTAGCCGTCCGCCGCCCGTGCCTCGTTCGCCGCCATGTGCGCCAACCGCGTCGGCACCGGGTGGCGAAAGCCGCTTAGTACCTGCCGCACCAGCCCAACAGCCGAGTCCACGTCGCACCGGTGACCCGGCGAGACGTAGCACGGCCGCACTCCGTCGGCGGTTCGCACCACCGCCCCGACCGTTTCGCCATCCAGGGTCAACGGGGTGGCGTCGCCGGCATTCGGGCCGACCTCGGCGTGGTCGCCGACCAGCCACGTCTTCGCGCACCCGACCACCGGCCGATCCAGCCACAGGCCAAGGTGGCAGGCCAGCCCGAACCGCCGCGGGTGGGCGACGCCCTGTCCGTCCACCATGAGCACGTCCGGCACCCGGCGCAACGCGGCCACGGCGGATAACAAAGCGGGACACTCCCGGAAAGACAGCAACCCCGGCACATACGGGAACGCCGCTTCGGCGCGGACCACCGCCCGCTCCACCTCGACCAGGTCCGGCAGCCGCACGACCACCACCGCGGCGTGCAGGACGGGGGCGAACGTGTCGTAGGCGATGTCGCACCCGGCGACGGTGCGGACCGGCCCGAGCGGGCACAGCTCGACCCGGCCGGCCAGCTCCGTCTGGAGGGCCACCGCCTCGTCCGGGGTCAGGGTCCAGGGGTGCAGCATGAGCGATTGGTGTACCCCAAGCGGGAGCGAGAGAATGGCGTTCGTGAAGACCTCACCCCCCGGCCCCCTCTCCGAGCCGGAGAGGGGGTGTTCAAACGGGATGCGCATCTGTGTCGCCGCCGCGAGTCTGCGAGCGGGGTAGCTGGCTCCGCTCGCAAGCTCGCGGCGACGACGGGCACCACGTTCCTCGCTTGAACACCCCCTCTCCACTTTGGAGAGGGGGCCGGGGGGTGAGGTTCTTGGATTCCGTCACACCCGTGCCCTGGCACCGAGCACCATACAGTACTGGGAACTGGGTTCGTGAAGGAACACCACCTCGACCGTTCGCGCCTGCTTGAACAACTCAGTCACATGCTCGGTGTAAAAGAAGACCGGGATTTCTCGTTCGTCCGGGGTCGTCGCGATGGCCGTCGAGAGGTTCCCGAGAATCGGCAACGGATGCGGTCGTAGATCATCTTCGATCACACCCGTCAGCACCGGGCTGTCGCGGAAGTAGGGCACGGTACGCCGGAACATCAGGAACCAGAAATAAAGCACGCCCACACCGGGTGCCACCGGTACCCACCACTCGGTGATGACGGCCGCCGCGAACAATCCGGCGGCTGTGGCCCACAACGCGAGAGGTCTCCAACTCCGGGCATCTTCCCACAACAGCCTCCAGACAACGTTGGGGCGAGGCGGTTCGTGAGAGGTGAAGAAGTAAAAGAGGTTCGGGTCGCTGACGACCCACCCGTCGGGCGTGACTTTCGGTGCGGGCATCGGGCGATTCCCTTGGTGCAGAGGCGGCGGGGTTGCCCACCCTACTCGAAGGCAGCCAGCGGGTCGTCCTTCAGCCGCGATGCCAGGGTGACGGTGAACGTGCTGCCGCGGCCGGGTTCGCTGTGCAGGGTCACGTCCCCGCCGAGCAGTTTCGCCAGCTCCCGCACGATGCTCAGCCCCAGCCCGCTGCCGCCCTGCTCCCGCGTCAGCGTGCCGGACGTCTGCCGGAACTTCTGGAACACCATCTCCTGGTGTTCCGGGGCGATGCCCACCCCGGTGTCCGTGACGGTGAGCGTGAGAGTATCCCCGGCAACCTCGCCCTTCAGCGTCACCCGCCCGCCCTCCGGGGTGAACTTGATGGCGTTGGACAGCAGGTTGGACAGGATCTGCCGCACCTTCCCGCCGTCCTGCCGCACGTCCGGGGTGTTGTCCGGCACCTGCACGAGCAGTTCGATCTCCTTCTTCTCCGCCTGCTGGCGGAACAGGCCGGCGACCGCCTCGCACGCCGCCGCCACGTTCACCACCTCCGGCCGCACCCGCATCTTGCCCGACTCCATCCGGGCCAGGTCGAGCACGTCGTTGATGATGGCTAGCAGGTGCTTGCCGCTCTCGTGGATGTTCGCCGCCCACCGCACCTGCTTGTCGGTCAGGGTGTCGGCGTTCAGCAGCGCCTCGCTGAACCCGATGACGCTGTTCAGCGGGGTGCGGAGTTCGTGCGACACGGTGGACAGGAACTGCGTCTTCAGCGCGCCGGACTGGTGCAACTCCAGGTTGGCGCGGGCCAACTCGTCCACCTTCGCGTCCAGGTCGGCGATCAGCCCGCGGTTCCGCTCCTGCACCTGCACCAGGTTGGTCAGCATGCGGTTGAACGCCTGCGACAGGTCCTCGAACTCGTCCCCCGTCTGGATGTCGCTTCGCACCGTCAGTTGGCCGGCGGTGATGGCGTCGGCGGTGGTCTTCAGCTCTTTCACCGGCTTGACCACCACGTACCGGATGACCAGGTACGTGCCGGCCAGGATGAGGGCGGTGGTGCCGACGGCGAACGCGATCAGCCACGCCAGGTTCTGGTGGACGCCGTCCTCGATCAGATCCGTGTTCAGGTCCACCCGCACCACCGCCATCAGGTCGCCGACGGCCAACTCCGGGTTCGCCCTCGGGCCGGCCGGCGGGCGGGCGGCCGACCCGGCCAGGAACGCGGCCATCCGCGGCTCGCTGCGGTGGCAGGCGACGCACGCCTCGCCGGCCCGCACCGCCCCGTAGTACACGAACGCCCGCTTCCGCTCGGCGACGGTGTGCTCGGCCAGTTGCGGGTCATCCCGGAACCGGCCGAACACCTCGCGGTCGGCGTCCTCGCCGTGGCGGTCCGGGTCGGCCGAGTCGGGGACGATCAACCTCCTCTGGTGTCCCTGGAAACCGGACGGCCAGCGGACTTCGGCCTGTTTCTGGAACTCCTCCATCCCGACCTTCACGTCCGGGTTCAGGCGGACGTGCGCGTCGGCCAGGGCCGGGGCGACCAGGGTGCGGCCGGTGTGGGTGAGCTGGTCGTAGGCCACCCCTTCGGTCAGTTTGGCGAACACCAGGAAGCTGGCCGACATGAGCGCGAGGGTGCCGCACCCGAGCAGCCACCGGCACTTCCGCTCCAGGTTGGTCTCGCCGAGCAGCCGCTTGAACGTGCGGTACGACATGGGGCTACCGAAAGCCCCCGGACGGCCGTCCGGGGGCCAGGGGACTCACTTGTTCGCCTTCTCGAAGTACTCGTTCGCCTTCTTCGGGTTGAGCGCGTCCTTACCCGGCTTCCAGTCGGCCGGGCACACCTCGCCGTGCTTCTCGAAGTGCTGTAGGGCGTCGATCACCCGCAGCGCCTCGTCCACGCTCCGGCCGAGCGGCAGGTCGTTGATGGTGGCGTGCCGGACGACCCCGTCCTTGTCCACCAGGAACAGCCCACGCAGGGCGATACCGGAGTCGAGCAGCACCCCGTAGTCCTTGCTGATCTGCTTGGTCAGATCCTCGAGCAGCGGGTACTTCAGGTCGCCCAGCCCGCCCTTGGTGCGGGGGGTGTTGATCCACGCCAGGTGACTGAACCGGCTGTCGATCGAGCAGCCGAGCACCTGTACCCCCCGCTTCTCGAACTCGGCCACCCGGTCGGAGAAGGCGATGATCTCGGTCGGGCAGACGAAGGTGAAGTCGAGCGGGTAGAAGAACAGCAGCACGTACTTGCCGCGGTAGTCGGCCAGGCTGACCGTCTTGAACTCGCCGTTCACCACCGCCTGGCTGCTGAACGCGGGTGCGGGTTTGGTCACGAACACGGACATCGGGAACACGTCTCCGGAAGGAGGGGAATGGTACGGGTATGGTAGCGACCGCCGGCCGGGGGTGAAATCGGTTCCCCGGATGGGTGTGATAGGCGGAGCCTGTCAATTCACGGCCGCGCCCCCGGTTCGTAAAATCCGGGTGCGACCATCCCCGGAGGGTGTCCCATGCCCCGCGACCGCGACGACGACCGGTACGACGACGAGGACGACCGCCCCCGCCGGCGGCCCCGTCGCGACGACTTCGACGACGAGGGCGACGACCGCTCGCCGCCGAAGAAAGGCATGTCCACCGGGGTCATTCTGGCCATCGTGTTCGGGGCGGTGGCGGTCATCGCCCTGCCGTGCATCGCCATCCTGATCGGCCTGCTGCTGCCGGCGGTACAGAAGGTGCGGGAGGCGGCCGACCGCCAGCGGTCGACCAACGACGTGAAGGTGCTCGGCATCGCCTCGCACAACTACAACGATGCCACCGGCAAACTGCCGCTGCCGTTCGTGCCCCGCACCGGCGAGCCGACGGGGGCGGTGCCGTCCGACCTGAACGACCGGCTGAGCTGGCGGGTCAGCCTGCTGCCGTACCTGGAGCAGGACAACCTGTACCGCCGGTTCAAGCCGGACGAGCCGTGGAACAGCCCGGCCAACCAGCCGCTCGCCGGCATCGCGGTGAAGGCGTACGCCGACGCCGACGCCCCGACCGACCCGGCCACCCGGTACCGCTGCTTCTACGACAACGGGGCGGCGTTCGACACCCGCCGCCCGGCCCGCATCCCGCAGTCGTTCCCGGACGGCACGGCGAACACCATCCTGTACGTGGAGGGGGCGGAGAAGGTGACGTGGTCGCGGTTCGGCGAGTACCGGTTCGACCCGGCCGGCCCGCTTCCCCCGCTCGGCCACCCGAAGCGGGACGTGTTCGCGGCGGCCATGGCCGACGGCAGCGTGCGGTGGGTGAAGAAGACGGTCAGCCCGCAGACGCTGAAGGCGGCCGTCACCGCCAGCGGGGGCGAGATACTCGGGCCGGACTGGTGACCCGTCCGGGCGATTCCGGACACTCCGGTCGCACGCCGTTGCCCCCCGCTCTATGATGATGGGGTTGCCCGAACCCCGGCCGAACGAACCCCCGCCGTTATGGGTCAGATCACGTTCGAGGTGCCGCCCGACCTGCCCCCGGACCGGCGGGTCGGCCTGTCGCGGGCGTGGTTCGCCGGCGGGTACGACGGCTCGCCGGTGCCCACCCGCCGGACCGACGCCCCGCACGCCTTCACCCTCCGCCGGCAGGAAACCGAAAGCGGCTACCTGTGCGTGCCGTGGCGGGGGGCGGACGGCACCGAGCGGGTGGTGTCGTCCGCCACCCTGCGGCTGACCGACACCCCGTACCCGGCCCTGCGGGAACTGGCCCGCGGGGCGGTCAACCGGGTGCGGACCATGCACTTCGCCCTGGCCTCGGCCGGGCTGAAACTGCCGAACGGGTTCGCCGACGACCTGGCCCGGCTGACCGCCGGGTTCGGCCGCGTCGTCAGTGGCGCCGAGCCGACCACCGCGTTCGCCGTTACCCTCGTCGACACCGCCACCGCCCTGGCCGACCGGGCCGCCGCCGCCCTGGCCGAGTACCGCCTGACCGCCCGCCACCAGCACCACGGCCCGCTCCCCACCCGCGTCGGCAGCCGCCTGTCCCGCCCGCTCCCGCCCGACCAGGCCGAGTTGTACCTGGAGGCGTTCAACGCCGTCCGCGTGGTCCCCGACTGGCGGGCGATCGAGCCGCACGAGTCGGCGACCGACTGGACCGCCCTGGACGAACTCATCGGCTGGGCCGACCACGCCGGGCTGGACGTGACCGTCGGCCCGCTCATCGACCTGGCCGACGGCACCCTGCCGGACTGGGTGGCCGCCTACGCCGGCGACCTGCCCAACCTGGCCGCGTTCGTGTCCGACTACGCCCACACCCTCATGTCCCGGTACCGCGACCGGGTGCGGGGGTGGCACACGTTCGCCGGGTTCAACCACGCCGACGTGTTCGGGCTGGTGGAGGACGACCGCCTGCGGCTGGCCGCCCGGGTGCTCGAAACCGCCCAGGAACTGGACCCGAAGGGCGACCGCACGTTCGCCGTCAGCCAGCCGTGGGGCGACTACCTGACGAACGAGGACCTGACGTACTCCCCGCTGGTGTTCGCCGACACCCTGCTGCGGGCCGGGCTGAAGGCGTCGGCGGTGAAGCTGGAGGTGATCCCCGGCGCCACGCGGCGGGGCGGGGAGCGGCGGGACGCCCTGGATCTCGTCCACCTGATCGAGCTGTTCGACACCCTCGGGCTGCCGCTGGAGGCGGCGGTGACGGGTCCGGGCACCGACCTGTTCCTGACCGCCCTGGCCGCCCCGAGCGTGCGGGCGGTGTACTGGGACACGTGGTCGGCGGCCGACCCGTGCAGCCGTGTGCCTGCGTTCCCGCTCGTCACCCCGGACGGCACCCCCACCCCCACCCTCACCGACCTCCGCATCCTCCGCCAGCGGTGGCTGGCGTAATCAACCGCATCGCCCTCGCGCCCGATCTGCGTACAACCAAAACCATCCCGATTGACGACGGGTGAGAGACGTCCCCCCTCCCCCCCCCGACCCCAGGTCCACATCTGTTCGAGGGCGACAATTCAGAGGAAGACAATTTGGACGGCGAACGATCCACGTCGTGAAACGCCTACTCTGCCAGAGCCCACCTGCGGGCGCGGACCACACCACATCCCGGACGCCGCCGCACGCACTTCGTATCATTCATCTAGTTTGCGCCGGCCCCACCCCCGAACCCCGAGACTCATGCCCACTGCCCCCGCGATCGCCAAGCTCGCCCTCGAAGACGGCACCGTGTACACCGGCCGCGCGTTCGGCGCCGCCGCCGAGGCCGTCGGCGAGGTGGTGTTCAACACCTCTCTCACCGGCTACCAGGAGGTGCTCACCGACCCCAGTTACCGCGGGCAGATCGTCACAATGACGTACCCGCTCATCGGCAACTACGGCACCACCGCCGCCGACCAGGAGAGCCTGGGCGTGCAGGTGGCCGGGTTCGTGGTGCGGGAACTCACCCGCGTGCCCAGCAACTACCGCAGCCACCGCGACCTGGACACGTACCTGAAGGCCAGCCACGTCACCGGCATCGAGGGCATCGACACCCGCGCGCTCGTCCGCCGGCTCCGCACCCGCGGGGCGATGGGCGGGTGCCTGTCGGCGGAGGATTTGGACGACGCCAGCCTGGTGGCGAAGGCGAAGGCGTGCGGCGGCATGGCCGGCAAGGACATGGTGAAGGAGGTGGTGCCGGACAAGCCGTTCACCTGGGACAAGGGGTTCGACTCGCTCAGCCAGCACGTCATCCCGGAGCGGCCGGCGACGAAGAACGTGGTGGCCATCGACTACGGGATGAAGTGGAACATCCTGCGGTGCCTGAAGCAGGTGGGGTGCAACGTGACGGTGGTGCCCGGCACGTACACCGCCGAGCAGGTGCTGGCGTACAACCCGGACGGCATCTTCCTGAGCAACGGCCCCGGCGACCCGGCCACCCTGGACTACGCGGTGAACACGGTGAAGGGGCTGATCGGCAAGAAGCCGATCTTCGGCATCTGCCTCGGGCACCAGTTGCTGGGAAGGGCGTTCGGGGCGGACACGTTCAAGCTGAAGTTCGGCCACCGCGGGGCGAACCAGCCGGTGCTGAACAAGGAGACGGGGGCGGTGGAGATCACCACCCAGAACCACGGGTTCGCGGTCAACCCGGAGTCGCTGCCGCCGGACGTGACGGTGACGCACGTGAACCTGAACGACGGCACGTGCGAGGGGCTGCGGTGCGAGAGCCTGCCGGTGTTCGGGGTGCAGTACCACCCCGAGGCGGCCGCCGGCCCGCACGATTCAACGTACCTGTTCGAGCAGTTCTACAAGATGCTCTGACCGGCCGGGGCGGCAGCCCCGCCCCGCCGCACCCGGCGGACGAGCCAGCCGCCGCCCAGCGCCACCCCCGCCACCACCAGCACGGTGGCCGGCTCGGGCACCGGGGTAAGGGTCAGGGTCAGCCCGTAGAACTGGGCGACCAGTGCCACACCGTCGGGGTTGTCCTCGCCGGTCACCCGCAGGTAGTAGTCGCCGGCGCCGCCGAAGTTGTAAACGAGCGTCTCGTCCCCGCCAAACCCGGTGGCGTCGGCGAACGCGAGGAGGGTGGTGCCGTCGGCGGCCAGGATGGCCAGCTTCAGGTTACTCCGCGACTTGCTGTCGAACGTCACCGACGACCCGCCCTGGGTGCCGACGTTGTAGGTGAACCCGAGCGCCTCCAACTTCACGGTCGCCGTGGCCGGCTCGCTCAGGGTGAACTTGTAGAAGTCGGTGTCCGTCTGCGAGTCGATGCTGACGAAGTCGGTGGCGGTGGGGGCCACGCTGATGGTGCGGGCGCTGTTGCCGATGGACGTGCTCCCGCCGACGCCGAACGTGCCGAGCGGGTTGGCCCGCGCCGCGGTGTCGTTCCCCAGCCCGCCGTTCGATTTCTCCCGCGCGTCGCCGTACATGTACTGGGCGGCCAGGATGTCGTGGTACTGCGGGCCGTCGAACGCCCCGCTGTAGAACGGGTTCATCAGGAACGAGTTGGTGGACGAGGTGACGTGCGGCATGCCGATGCCGTGCCCGTGCTCGTGCGCCACCACGTTCCGCAGTTTGATCGACCCTGAGCTGGTGTCGGCGAAGAAGCTGTCGTTCGTGTCGATCACCATCTCGCCGATGCTCGGGAAGTAGTTGTACGCCAGGGTGCCGCTGTTCCCGTCCAGCGGCTTGCCGCCGATGCGGATGTCCGCCCGGGTGCCCAGCACGCCGGTGGGGAACCCGCTCGACGTGCCGCCGGTGATCGCCGCCCCGTCGTCGTTCGCCTCGAACTGGTAGCTCAGCCCGCTGACCGACGACCAGCGGTCGAACACGCTCTGGAACAGCGGCTGCCACGTCGCCTGGCTGCCGTAGATGGTGTTCAGCCGGGTCTGCAGGTCGTTGTTCGCGTTGGCGAACCCGCTGCTGCCGCTGTCGTTGATCGGCGTGCCCGGCGCCATGAACCCCCAGGTGAGGGTGAGCGGGGAGCCCTGGTTGCTGTTCCCCTGGGGTTTGGGCAGGGCCGTGCTGCCCGTCCACTTGGTATAAGTTGGCACCTGGGCGACGGCCGACCCGGGTACCACCAGCGCCAGCAGAAACACCAACCGCAGGCGGATCACTCGGCTCATAGCAAGCAGCCCCGATTCGGGTGAAAGACGGGCAACGGGTTGGTGGACCGTACCAGCATAATCGCCGGGTGTCGGCGTTCCACACATGAGTGCGGCATTCCTCCGCGGCGGGTGTCGTGTTTCCCGACGGGTGAATCCGAGCGGCAACACTACCACACCGACGAAGCGATCGGCTACCTTAATCCGCACCCGCTGGGAGCGCCGATGCGGTTTCTTCTCACACTCTTCTTTCTCGTGTGGGCCGGGTTCGTGCTGGTGGCCGACGCGGCCGTCGCCTACGGCGTCCGCACGGCGGTCCGCTCGGCCGACTGGACGCCGACCGACGGCGTCGTCAGCCGCAGCGAGCTGCGGCACGGGCGGAAGGGGTCGGTGTCCCTCGACCTGGCGTACACCTACACCGTGGATGGGCAGCGACTCACCGGTCGCGAGTACCAGCCCGGCCCGCACCTGCTGCCGAGCGGCAAGTGGCGGGCGGTTCACGCCGCCCTACCGGTCGGCTCCCGCGTCACCGTGCATTACAACCCGGCCGACCCGGCCGAGGCGGTGCTGGTGTCCGGGCTGAGGCCGGACGTGCTGCTGGTGCTGCTCGCCCTCACGCCGTTCAACGTGATCGCCGTCGGCCTTGGGTGGGCGTGGTGGGCGGCGGTCACTCGCCGGCGACAGTTCGACCCGGCCCGCGACGTGCGGCCGACGGCCGACGGGTACGCCGCCCGGCTGAACGGGCTGGGGCCGACCGGGGTGTTCGCAGCTGCCCTGCTCGGGCTGTCGTTCGCCGGCATTTTCGTGGTCATCCTCGGGGTCCACGACTGGGGCGGGGTGCCGGTGTCGTGGGCGGCGGACGGCGGCATCTGGGCGGGCATCCTGGTGGCGTGCGGGCTGCTCGCGTGGCGGTTCCGGGTGCCGCGGGCGGTGGTCGAGGGGCTGGATTCGCTCACGGTGCCCACCTCCCCGACCGGGCGGGTGACGACCACCGTGCCGCGATCGGCGGTGCGAGACATCGACGTGCGGACGGCCACCCGGCGGACGAGGCGGAGCGTGCGGCCGGTGTTCATGCCCACGCTGGTGCTCGACCCGACGCACCCCGGCCCGATCGAGATCCCGTTCGCCGAGTACCCCGAACAGGCGGACGCCGAAGCGGTGGCCGGGTGGGTGCGGGAGCGGCTGGGGCTGTGACGCCGCTCTTCGCCGCGACCTCCGGGAGCGGTCAAGGCCCAACCGCTCCCGGAGGTCGCGGCGAAGAGCGGCTCACAAAATCCGCCCCGGCTCACCTGCCGACTTTCCCCCAGGTGGGGGCGAATCGCTAAACTCCCTCAACCACCTCCCGTCACCTACGGTCTCATCCGCACACGAGGTTCGTCGATGGCGAAGCTGCCCGCCAAGAAGCCCGCGCCGAAGAAGTCCGCCAAGCCCACCGCGAAGAAACCTCCCGCCAAGAAGCCCGCGGCCTCAGCAGCGAAGAAGGCGGTGGCGAAGACCCCCGCCACCCGCAAGCCGGTCGCCCCGAAGGTGAAGCTGGTGTCCGCCGGGGCGCTGCCGGTGCCCGAAGGCCGGTCCAAGTTCACCCTGTTCAACCTGCTCGGCGAGCCGCGGGCGTACTACCTGGTCGATCGGGTGGAACTGGAACGGGGCAAGCCGGATCCGAAGGCCAAGACCATCGCCCACAGCATCATCGTGGTGGACCGCTCTGGCAGCATGTACGGGCAGATGCGGGAGGTGCGGGACACCCTGCTCAAGCTGCTCACCCTGGACGAGTACAAGCGGTTCAACCTAGTGGTCACGCTCATCTCGTACAGCAGCGTGGGCGACGTCACCTGCCACTTCCAGCGGGTGCCGATCGCCGACATCATGAAGACCGGCAGCCCGGAGCAGCAGCAGATCAAGCGGCTGGAGGCGACGTGCCTGACGTGCATCTCCGGCGGGCTGCGGCTGGCCGAGAGCCTGGTGCGGGACGGCGAGCTGACCAGCATCACCGTACACAGTGACGGGTACGCCAACGACCCGTCCAGCAACGCCGAGGTGACCAGCCTGATGGCGCTCACCAAGACGCTGCAGGGCAAGGACGTGTTCGTGAACACCATCGCGTACACGGACTATTCCGACTTCCGCCTGCTGTCGCGGGTGGCGAACAGCGTGGGCGGGTCGTGCGTGAAGGCGGGCAACATCAAGATCATGTACGACACCCTGTACGAGAACACCCGGACGCTCGGCGCGTCGCTCACCCCGCCGGTGGAGGTGCCGCTGCCGAAGGGGTGCGAGTTCCAGGTGTTCGTGAGCCACGCCGCCGGGCGGGTGAACGGGGCGGCCGGCGGGCTGAAGGTGATGGGCATCAAGCCGGAGCACGACGCGGCCGTGTACCAGTACCGGCCGGTGGACGCGAAGGAGTACAAGGCGCTCAAGGACGTGCCGGAGGTGCAGACGAGCGAGGCGGTGTACGCCTTCGCCCGCGGGCAGTTGGCGGTGGGCAACCTGAACACCGCCAAGTACGCCCTGGCCAGCGCGTTCGATGCGACGATGGTGCTGGCGCACGGCAAGGCGCTGACGAACCTACAGGTGGCCGCCCTGACCACCGACCTGGACAAGCTGCTGAGTGACCCGGGCGAACTGGGAAGCCACCAGATCCTCAGCCAGGTGCCGGTGAACAAGCGGATGCCGCTGGTGAACGTGATCAAGCTGCTGGAGGAGAATGCCGGTGACTACCTGGTAAACCTTCCGTACCTACAGGAGCACTACGTCCGCCGCGGGGTGAAGCGGCTGCAGGGCACCCGCGACGAGAACGGCAACCTGACCGAGCCGTGGCTGAAGACCGAGTACGTGGACGACGACGAGTACGTCCGCGTCAGCAGCTTCGACGTGAACCGCAACGCGGCCACCCTGAACATGCTCATCTCCCGGCGGGTGAAACTGGTGAAGGTGAAGGGCAACGAGGTGATCTCGCAGGTGGCCGGGGTGAAGCTGGACCAGCTCCGCACGTTCAACAACTACACCCTGGTGGGCGACGGCGAGCTGAACGTGCAGACCCTGAAGGTGCGGATCAGCGGGAAGAAGCTGTTCGACGCGCTGGCGAAGGAAGGCATCCTGGAGGCCGCCGACGGCACCCCGGCCGGCAAGCACGACCCGAAGGCCGACTACCTGCTGCGGCTGGACCAACTGCCGCTCGTCCCGCCGTTCGCCGGCACCCCCGACTTCACCGGCGTGTACGACCACCTGTGCGGGCTGAAGATCCTGGCCAGCCTGTGCGCCGCCCACCTGAAGGAGGCGGCCGAGGACTTCACCCCGGAGCAGGTGGAGGACCTGAAGAAGCACTACCTGAGCAAGAGCCTATTCCTCAACTTCCCCACCACCGTGCCGTACACCGACCGGCTGACCGCGCTCAGCAACGGCACCCTGGACACCCGCACCAGCTACAAGATCGACATCGGCAACCGGCACATCCTGAACCTGGGCAAGCTGCACTCGGCGAACAAGTTCCTGGAGCGGATGTACGAGGTGAAGGCGAACGGGGTGCCGGTGGAGAAGCCGAAGTTCGAGGACGCGGTGAACGGCGGCTGGAAGTACGGGTTCAAGACGCTCTCTGCCCGCGTGAAGGTGACGAAGGTGGACGAGCTGATGAAGGACTACTTCGACGAGTTCCTCGGGCTGAAGCCGACCGGGGTGACGGTGCAGTTGCTCGAAGAGGTGGGGGCGAAGGACCTGGCGAAGATCGTGCAGGCGCGGCTGCGGGGCGACGAGCCGGACAAGAAGGCGTTCGTGGCCGCCCTGACCGACGCCCGCAAGAAGCTGGAAGCGCAGCAGGAGAAGTTGTTCCGCGACCGGCTGAGCGCGCTGGTGTTCTACATCGGCAGCACCGGCCTGCTACCGGACGAACTGGACGTGCCGGCCCAGACCGCGGACCAGATCTCGGCCAAGTACCCGGACCTGGCGCTGAGCAAGGACGAACGCGAGGGCACGTTCTTCGAGATCGGCGACACCCTGCTGACGGTGTACGCCAAGACCGAGGACTTCACCCGCGAAGTGGTGAAGATGTAACGCACCCCCGCTCCCGCCGGGCCTCCCCCATGACCGTCCTCCTCGCCATCGACCAGGGCACCACCTCGTCCCGGGCGGTCGTGTTCGACCCCGGCACGTTCGCCGTCCTCGGCTCGGCCCAGCAGGAGATCGAGCAGCACTACCCGAAGGACGGGTGGGTCGAACACGAACCGGAAGACATCTGGTACTCGGTCGCCCGCACCGTCCGCGAGGCGCTGGCGAACGCCGGCAAATCGGGAAGTGATGTCGCCGCCGTCGGCATCACCAACCAGCGCGAAACCATCGTGGTGTGGGGCCGCACCACCGGCCGGCCCGTCGGCCGGGCGATCGTCTGGCAGGACCGGCGGACGACCGACTTCTGCCGCGAGCGGGCGGCCGACCAGCCGTGGCTCACGCCGAAGACCGGCTTGGTGCTGGACCCGTACTTCAGCGGAACGAAGCTGCGGTGGCTGCTCGAAGCAAATCCGGCGGTGAAGGTGGCGGCCGAGCGGGGCGAAGTGGCGGCCGGAACGATCGACTCGTTCCTCGTCTGGCGACTGACCGGCGGGGCGAGCCACGCCACCGACACGACCAACGCCAGCCGCACCCTGCTGTTCAACATCCACACCCTGCAATGGGACGATGAACTCCTCCGCTATTTCGGCGTGCCGCGGTCGCTGCTGCCGGAGGTGAAGCCGTCCGCCGCCGCGTTCGGCGTCACGAAGGGGCTGGACTTCCTGCCTGATGGCATCCCCATCCGCGGTATCGCCGGAGACCAGCAGGCGGCGCTGTACGGCCAGGGGTGCTTCGCCCCCGGCGAGGGGAAATGCACCTACGGCACCGGCGCGTTCTACCTGCTGCACACCGGTGACACCCCGGTGTCGTCCGCCAACCGGCTACTCACCACCGTGGCGGCGATGACCGACACCAAACCGCAGTACGCCCTGGAAGGGGCGGTGTTCGTGGCCGGCGCCGCCGTACAGTGGCTCCGCGACGGCCTGCACCTGTTCACCTCGGCGGCCGAGTCCGAGCGGCTGGCGAAGGAGTCGAACCCGGCCGAGCCGGTACTGTTCGTGCCCGGGTTCGTCGGGCTGGGCGCCCCGCACTGGGTGCCGGAGGCCCGTGGAGCGATCTTCGGCCTGACGAGGGCCACGACCGCCGCGGACCTGGCGCGGGCGGCGCTGGAAGGTGTGGCGTATCAGGTGGCGGATTTGGTGGAGGCATCTAGTAGCCGCGACCCAGCGGGGAGCGCGTCGGGGCCGAACGCGCTCCCCGCTGGGTCGCGGCTACAAGACTCCCCGCTCCGCGTGGACGGCGGCATGGCCCGCAACGACTGGTTCCTGCAGTTCCAGGCGGACGTGCTCGGCCGGCCGGTGGTCCGCGCCGCCCAGAGTGAATCGACGGCACTGGGGGCGGCGTTCCTGGCCGGCGTCGGAGCCGGGCTGACGGACGAGGCGAAGCTGCGGTCGCTGCTGGCGGCGGGGCAGCGGTTCGAGCCGGCGATGCCCGCCGCCGACCGCGACCGCAAGCTGACCACGTGGCGGAAGGCGGTGCGGGCGGTGATCGGATTCGCCAACTGACTGAGAGTGGTAGGCACACTCATTCCCGCGACCGCCCTTCCCACCCCCGCCCCCGGCCGGGTACAGTTCTTCACACGCCCTTCACCCCCGGCCACGTTTCATGACCGACCGGCTCACGGTGCTCGCCAGTGGCAGTTCCGGCAACGCCACCCTCCTCCAGGCCGGCGGGGTCGGCGTGCTGCTCGACTGCGGCCTCGGCCCGCAAGACCTGTCCGGCCGGCTGCAGGCGGTCGGCGCCTCGTGGCAACAGGTCCACGCCGTCGTCCTCACCCACACCCACACCGACCACTGGAACCGGTACACGTTCGAGCAACTCCGCCGGCTGAACATCCCGGTGTTCGCCCACCGCCGGCACCACGACGCGCTGGCCGCCACCGCCCAGTACGGCCCGCTCGCCCGCGCCGGCCTGGTGCGGGAGTACGCCGCCGACACCCCACTACCACTCGCCCCCGGCATCACCCTGCGGGCGGTGGAGGTGCCGCACGACAGCTCCCCCACGTTCGCCCTACGGGTGGACGCCGGGGACGTGAAATCCCCCGCGTGGAGTTTCGGGCTGGCGTCCGACCTGGGCCGGGTGCCGGACGAGCTGTTCGCCCTGTTCGCCGGGGTGGACGTGTTGGCCGTCGAGTTCAACCACGACGTGACGATGGAGCGGGCCAGCCGCCGCCCGCGGCACCTGGTGGAGCGGGTGCTGAGCGACTACGGGCACCTGTCGAACCGGCAGGCGGCGGACGCGGTGGCGGCGCTGGCGACGGCGGACGAACCCGGCGGGCTGACGGCGGTGGTGCAACTGCACCTGAGCCGCGACTGCAACACCCCGGAGCTGGCCGCCGCCGCAGGGCGGGCGGCGCTGGCGGAGGTGGGGTCGAACGCGGTGGTCGTCACCGCCTCGCAGCACCGGCCGGCGGCGAGCGTGCCGCTGACGGATCGCACCGGCCGCCCGCGAGCCACCCGCCCGGTGAGGAAAGTCGTCCGCGCGGTGCAACGCCCCCTGCCGGGGATGGAGTGATTATTTCTTCCGTGGCACCGGCGGCCCGCCGGTGATCTGAAATCACCGGCGGGCCGCCGGTGCCACGGAAGAAGTCCGGAGGCGGACGATGCTCCCGACGCACGCCCACCTGCGGGTGGCCCGGCCGACCGACGACCTGGCCGCGGTGGTGCGGTTCTACCGCGACGCGCTCGGGTTCGAGGTACTGGCCGAGTTCCGCGACCACGACGGGTTCGACGGGGTGATGCTCGGCCACCCGGGGGCGGGGTACCACCTGGAGTTCACCCACAAAGCCGGACATCCCGCCGGCCGCGCCCCGACGCCGGACAACCTGCTGGTGTTCTACCTGCCAGACGCGGCCGACTGGCGGACGGCGGTGGAGCGGATGGAGCGGGCCGGGCACCGGGCGGTGCCGGCGTTCAACCCGTACTGGGACCGGCACGGCCAGACGTTCGAGGACCCGGACGGCTACCGCGTGGTGTTGCAGAACGCGAGTTGGCCGATGGGGAAGGGGTGACGAGACCCGCCGCTCGCACCCGGGTTCCGGCGGTGTCGGTGGCCGGCCGTTCAACGCTGTCGGAAAAGCCGGTCGTAGGCCGCCTGATCCAACTCCCGTCGCCCGTCCGGTTTCTGCTTCCGAATCTGCTGGTCGTGTTCCTCGGCTTCGGGTCCGGTGCCGATCAGACACAGGCTGGTGTCCAGGGTCTCCGCCAGATACCGAATGGCGACCCGTTCCGAGTTCGGGCTGTTCCCGTCCCACGGCACCTTCTTCCCGCTGCGGTACCGGGCGGCGATGTCGCGGGACAGGGAAATTTCGGGCACCCGCACCACCGCCCGGCCGGACGCGTCCGCCATCACCGTGTAGATATGCTTCGTAGGGTCCGGTGGGTCGTTGGTCGGCTCGAACTTCACCCGCACCAACCCGCGGTAGCCGTCCGGTACGACCACGACGACGGTGGTCCCGTGCCTCCGCGGCAGGTCCATCACCACGTCGATCCGCTTCGGGTCGTCGCCCGGCCCGCCGCGATTCGGCAGCGTGTTGAAATAGCTGCTTTCCTCGCGGTGGTCGGTCATCTCGTACCCCGGCTCATCGACGCGGAGGTTGAAGCCTCGCTCCGGGCCGATCTTCAGGGTAGCCACACCGTTGGCGTCCGTGGTGCCGTGCGGGCTGCTCGGGCCGAACACGTCCAACATGACCATGTTCCAGCCCTCGATCTCGGCCCCCTGTAGCGGCTGTTTGGTCTGCGCGTCCCGGACGAGAACCCGCATCGGCCGGTACTCGTGAAACAGCCCGCACCCTGTGAGCGAGGTGGCGATTACTCCGATCAACAGAACCGACGCCCGCCGGGATTGACCACGGAACATCGCCGCCCCTCGAACATCCGCGGGAACGTCGTGCGTATGGCCGAACAGTCGTGCGGGATCAAGCCCGACCGGTGGTCCGCTCGACTCGGCAATCTGGCGAACCTGTGCCGGTTGTTACGTCCCGCAGATCAGCTTATTCACCCTGATCCTGCCTCCCTCGCCGGTTGTGCCGGTTGTCCGGTCGATTCAACCCCCACAAACTCACTCCCGGAAATGGCACGGAGGCCACCGTGAAACGCTTCCTCGCGCTCGGTGTTGGCATGGCGGTGTCGGTGGCGGCGGTGGCGGGCGATCCGGTGTCGGTCAACCCTCCGGGGTCCAGCCTGAGCCGGCCGCTGCCGAGCGTGGTGCAGGACGCGGCGGCGACGCCCGCCCCGGCCCCGGCGCTGGTCAGCACCCCGACGCGGTGGTCGGCGACGGGCGCGGTGCAGCCCTCCAGTGGCGCCGTCCCGACGCACTACGGCCCGACCAGCTTCACCCCGCCGCCGGCCGGGTGCGACACCTGCGGGCCGACGACCCGCCCGCACTTCAACCTGCTGTCGCCGGGGCTGCTGCCGCGGCCGGCGGCCGGGTGCGGGCCGCGGGGCACGCTGCTCGACCGGCTGAAGACGTGGCTCGGGTTCCATCCGTGCCCGAGCGGGGTGCCGCTGTGTACCCCGCGGCCGTTCTACGCTCCGATTCGGTGGTACTTCCCGTACACGGCCAACAAGTACGGGTGCGGGACGAACGCCTGCGACACCGGCGGGTGTGCGACCGGCAACTGTCCGCATCCGGCAGGCGGGCGGATCACCG